>CBDUAB010000082.1:0-8433 GCA_965365045.1 uncultured Planctomycetales bacterium | reverse complement strand
TTATTCTCCAATAGCCGCCACCATGGCTGCGACCAGATCCAGTGTGCTCACAATTCCTACGGGGCGACCTTTTTCATCGGCAACAACCAGACGGTGAATATGCTCTGCGCACATCGCACGTGCAGCATTCATAATCGGCGCTGTCTCGCTGATCGTTTGCACGGCTGGCGTCATATGCTCGCCCACGCGATCCTCTTGGCAAGCCTCGATCTGGTAGCTGCCCAAGCCCTTCTTTCTTACGAGTACGTGCTCGTAGCCCATTGGCGTTCCTTCGTCGCAACCTTCAGGAAGCTGCTCGCGAACCACAAAGTCCGTACTGCTCAGAACGCCGACACAGCGGCCCGACTCATCAACCACGGGCGCCCCGGAAACGTTGTTGTCAACGAGCAACGCCGCGGCTTCGGCCAACGATGCGTTGACGGATACTTCCACCACCGTTGAACTCATTACGTCGCAAACACGCAGACTGAGTAATCGTTCGATCGCACTATTCATTTGATTGACACCTTCATGGTCACGTCTTTCAACCACTCTCTACACAGCGTTACACTTCTCTACACAGCGTTACGCTGGCTGAGTTGCCTCGGCCGGCTGTTTAACCGTGATCACCGGACATCCGGCGCCGCGTACGACGGCTTCCGCGACACTACCCATCAACAGCCGTGTCAATCCCGTGCGGCCGTGAGTACCCATGACAATTATGTCAATCTCATTCTCCTTGGCATATTCTACGATCGAAGCCGCCGCCGCACCGATCTGCACCTCACGTTCGCACTCCAGCTCCTCGCCCAGTGGTTTGATTTTCTCCAGCTCCTGCTGTAGCGCCTCCAAGTCAATCGGCGCCGGCGCGTAGCCACCAAAACCAGTATCCGTTGGCGTGACCGGCTGTGTCACGTGAAGCAGGTGAACCGTCGCCGATGATTCTCGCGCAAGTGCGGACGCGTAAGACAGTGCGACGCGACTGTTCTCCGAGTAATCATAAGGACACAAAATGTTTTTGGCGTTCATTGCTTGCTCCTTTCGTTATTGCCCCAATGGGCCGAATGCGAACGGTTGACTGCCCACATTAAGTTCTCGCATCTTCCGTGCCACTTCTCGGTTGGTGATAAATCCAACAGCCGTGCGAGTTATTTTCCGTCCCTTGTATAGCATTCGTGTGCGATTTCGCACACCCGCCCGAAGCGGCGCGCCGAGGTGCTCGTTAAGTCGCGAAAAATTCACGATTAAGACGTACCCGCACAGCATCCAGTTGACTGGTGAGGCCAAGCGTCGTATCCACGCAAAAAACTCGATTTGCTGAACCGAGCGAATCTTCCGCGGCTTGCTTGTCGTAGAGGTCCGGTCGCGCTTCAGATACATCATCACCGTGTTGAAGGCGTTGGCTAATCCTCTCGAGTACGTCCGCGCGTGGACACACACATTTTATTAGCAGCATCTCGGCCCCGGTACGACGGGCGAGGCGCTCAACCAACTCGCGAGCTGCCGGCGAACTGAAAGTACCGTCAACAATGACCGTCGCGGCGCGTTCCAGTTCGCGACCGGCCCGGGCGACCATTTCTTCGTAGACCCGCAGCCGCGTTGTCTCTGAATATCGACCCTCGTTGTGGGCGTCCGAGTGATCGGGTTTGCCACATAGCTCGGTACGAATTTGATCTGTCTGAAAAAGCGGCGCCGGCAGCGCGCTGGCCAAGGCCGTCGCCAGCGTGCTCTTGCCGGTTCCCATCAAGCCGCCCACGACAATCAGCAACGGCGGTCCGAGCTCACCGAGATACGCGTCAGTCCTAGCGAGGTACTGTTGTGCCGACGGTGATTCGCAGGCGTCGCTCACAGCTTGTTCGGCGCGGATTGCGGCAACCTTGGCGCGCACGCTCGCGCGGTATGTCTTATAAAAACTCACGAGCGACGGGTCCGGTACATCTTCACTCACCTTCGCGTAACGAGAAAGAAGTGCTTCCCCAACGGCCGGTATCCCCAGGCGATCACATTCCATTGCGAAAAATGACAATTCATCGACGATGTCGTTCTGTCGATACTCATCGTTAAACTCGATGCAATCGATGATGAGCGGATTGCTTGTCAAGTAAACATGCTCTGGCCGCAAGTCACCGTGTCCATCAACGATACGCCCGTCACAAACACGGTTCTCGAGCAAATGGGAGTTGAGCCACAGGAAACGAAGCTGGGCAGAATGGCTACGGTGAATCCGTGACTCATCCCCGGGCATTAGCCGCACAAGTTCGTGCAAATTGCTTTGTACGTGCTTACGAATCTGCTGAAGCCAATCGGTGGCGCGGAGCATCAGAGGTGCCTTGCGAGAATAGAATGTGGCAAGGACATTGGCCAAGTTCCGTACATCGCGCGACGTTAGTCCGCCATCCAATGCCAAACGTTCCAAGGTTCGATCCGCCGGCAACCGCCGCATTTTCACGACCCAATCGACAGGCGTCCCCTTGCCCTCGAGACGAAGCGAACCATGCACATCCTTGGTAATCGGTAGCACATCCAAATAAACGTTTCCGGCGAGACGTCGATTCAACGTCAACTCACGCTGGCATGCGCGCCGCCGCAATTCCGGAGTTGAAAAATCGAGAAAATCAAAGCGAACAGGCTTTTTCAACTTGTACGCGAAACGCTCGGTCAAAAATACCCAAGAAATATGCGTTTCGATGACTTCAACATTCGATGGGCACTCCGGATAGGTTGCCGGTAACTCCATCATCGAAAAAACGTCGTTACCAAGCTTCGAAGTGACTTCGCACATGGGACACTGCCTTGTTGACTTGACCTGCAGAAGACCAGTTGACGCATGAGACGTCCGGCCCGTAATGATCACAGATGATGCCTCCGTTTTGCTTGGAATGTCGCGCGTCGTGGTCTCCTTGGATCTTGAAAGACGGATCGTCGACCCTTCGCTCAAGATATTTGGTCAATTCGTAACTGTTCCAACCACCATTACGTCAGACACCATCAGTTCGGATGCCATCACGTGGGGCACCATCACGCCGAAACCGTTTTGCAACTCGCGCGCCAAAACGTCATACCGTTTTCATTCCACTCGAAAAGCCACCGGATGCATGCTCTAGGCAATCCGTTCAGGCCAGCAACCGTGTCAAAGTTGCACAACGATGTGCCATATGTGATACATTGGCACGCTTGTTGCAGAAAAGTGAAGCCCGAAGTCATTAGGCCTAGGGCCTTTTAGTCATTCACCTTAACGGCGCCCGGGATTACACACGCTGATGCCACTCAGCGGTGTAATTCCACATATATTGGCGCGCCGTGGGTTGATCCGAGCGCGCAGTGTGCGGGTCCGCACATCCCAACGCCGGGTGCGAACAAATCGGAGTCGCTATGTCAGACACATCTCAAAACGAAACGATTGATCTGCTGTTGGTCGACGACGAAGAAAACCTGCGCGAGGACATGAGCCGTTACTTTTCCCGCTGTGGTTATCGGGTGAGCGACTGTGGGGACGCGCAGCAGGCGCTTGAGTTTTGCGATCGCCGTGCCTTCGACGTTATGATCGTCGATATGATGATGCCCGGCATGTCAGGCCTGGAGTTGTTAGACAGATTAAAGTCACGAGGCAATGAGGCAGAAGTCGTCATGCTGACTGGCCAGGGTACGATTGAGACTGCCGTGGAGGCTATGAAACTGGGGGCCCGCGAGTTTTTGACGAAACCGGTCAGTCTCAAGGAGCTTGACCAACTCGTACGAAAAGCCACCGAGTCTCGACGGATTCGCAAAGAGAACAATCAGTTGAAGGAGGTGTTGAAGCAACACTACGCGCCGTCGAACATTGTCGGCGATTCGCCACAGATGAAGAAAGTTTATAACCTGATTGAACGTACGGGACCTTCCACGAAGCCAATACTGATTGAAGGCGAAAGCGGCACGGGCAAGGAGTTGGTTGCTCAGGCAATCTATGAAGCAAGCACACTCGCGGATAAACCGCTAGTGGTGATCAATTGCGCCGCATTGCAGGAAACGCTGTTAGAAAGCGAACTGTTCGGCCACGAGAAAGGTGCTTTTACCGGCGCAATCAGCACCAAGTCAGGTCTGTTCGAAGTCGCCGACGGTGGCACACTGTTCATCGACGAGCTTGCTGAACTTGCCCTTCCGCTGCAGGCCAAGCTCCTCCGCGTACTCGAAGACGGCTCGCTACGGCGTGTGGGCTCGGTCAAGGAACGACGTGTCAAGGTTCGCATACTGGCAGCCACAAACCGATCCTTGGAGGAAGAAGTCAATGCTAAACGCTTTCGCGAAGACCTCTACTATCGGCTCAACATTCTGACCATCAACCTGCCACCGCTGCGTGAACGCGAAGGTGACGTGGCTTTATTACTCGAACATTTCGCGGGACCAGAATGGACAATAGCGCCGGACGTGCTTCCCGTGCTGGAACGTTACAGTTGGCCCGGCAATGTTCGACAGCTCTACAATGCAGTGGAAAGAGCGAAGATTCTCGCCGAAGATGACACGATATGCCTCGAAAATCTCCCACCGGAGATTGTCCGCGGGGCAAAAGAAGCCAGCGCCCCGCAGACCGGGACGAAATGCGACTTGGACACATTGAACAAGCTGCATATCGAAGAAACTTACCGGCGTCACCAGGGAAACAAAGCACGTACGGCACGTGCCCTCGGAATCGGGCGCCGCACCCTCTATCGCTTGCTGGAAAAGTACGGTATTGATGATGTCCCAAAAAATGTGGCATTATAACCAATCCAAAAGCCGCGCCAGACATTAGTCATTTACAACACGCGTCCCAGAATCTTGAACGGTCACTCATCCACCGATATCGATCCTTTGCGCTTGCTTGTCGTGGAAGACGACGACGATACCCGCGCTAATCTTGTCGACATTCTTGAACTCGATCGCCATTTGGTCAGCACCGCTAAAAGCGTCGCGACGACGCTGCAAGATCGCGATTGGTCCGCGATTGATGGCATCATTCTCGATCGAAAACTGCCAGACGGTTCGGCGGAAACACTGCTGCCAAAACTGCGCGAAATCGCTCCCCAGGCGGATGTTATCATCGTCACGGGTTTCGCCGACCTCGACGGCACAATTACCGCCTTACGACAGGGAGTTGCTGACTACATTATCAAGCCAATCAATCCGGAAGTGTTGCGTGCCACGTTTGCTCGCCTGGCGAAGCAACGCCGGATTCAACATGAGTTAGTCCGCGCGCAAGAAAAGGCAATTCAGTCCGAGCGACTGGCCACGATCGGACAGACGATGGCCGGCCTGGCGCACGAAAGTCGTAACGCATTGCAACGAATAAAGGCCGGCATAGAACTTATCGAACTCGATTGTCAGGACCGTCCTCAAGTGCTACGCGACCTCGCGCGGATTACCAAAGCCAGTGAGGACTTGCGTAGCCTGCTGGACGAAGTTCGTTCGTACGCGGCACCGATCCACCTCGAATTCCAGCCGACGTTGATTGCTTCGATATGGCGGCGTGCCTGGGAATCGCTCAAGATTCGGTTGGGTGACCAAAACGTGACTGTGGACGACACACAGGCAAACGTGGAACTAAAAGCCGATGTAGATGCCGGCCGCCTAGAACGCGTATTTCGTAACTTGTTCGAGAACTCTCTGGATGCTTGTCCCGAGCCAGTCGAAATTATCATTGACTGCCATGCGAACGAAAAAAGTGTCAACATCGTGGTCTCAGACAATGGACCAGGATTGCCGCCCGAAGACGAAGACAAATTGTTCGATGCCTTCTTTACGACCAAGGCCGACGGAACTGGCTTAGGACTTTCGATCACCAGGCGGATCATCGAAGCACACGACGGAACCATCATCGCAGCCTCGTCAGATCGCGGCGCTCGCTTCGTCATTACGCTGCCGGCAACCCGCGGCGGATAGCGCGACTGCACTTGGTTTGATCGTAAACATCAGGGATTTCCCCATGTGACACAAGGAGCATCCACGGAGGGATTTACAGACATTGCCCGATTCAAGTGGATGCCAAACAGTCACAGAATAGACAAGTGTCACCGGCGTTCCGGGCTGGACGTGTCGCCGAAACTTTAAGTAGTTCCTCGTACCCCGAGATTGATGGGAATTTTGGCAACGTCAATTTGACAATGAGGCGAAAACTCGGGGTCAACAGCGTGCGGGGGTAATCCGAAGCGCAACGGTTTTGCTCCCGCACGTTTTTCTTCAATTACGCCGGTTTACGTCTGAGCTTTCGCCGTTTGTCGGCGTTTTTGCTTTTGCTGGGTCATTGTTTTGGAGATTGACCCGTTTCGTGGCATACTGGAGCCCCGCAGGCGAGTGTGGTCACGAGCCTACTGGCAGCGCGGAATCACCCATTTGAAATTGGCGGCATCTATGCCAATCCCAGATGACCTGGATGCAAAGCGGCGTATTCAATCCGGGCAACACGCGGATGTGGTCAAACGCGTGTTGGTGGTCGACGATACCCAAGTTGAGCAAAAGATCGCCGCCGCGCATCTCAAAGATGAGAATTTCGACCTGCGTTTTGCAGCCAATGGTCGCCAGGCCCTCGAGATGATCAAAGGGCATTTGACCGATTTGGTGCTAACGGACCTGGTCATGCCGGAAATCGATGGGCTCGAGTTGGTAGGTCGGATCCGACGTGAGCATCCCACCATTCCGGTTGTCCTTATGACAGCGATGGGCAACGAAGAAACGGCGCTGCTGGCATTGAAGGCAGGCGCGGCAAGTTACATTCCCAAACAAAGCCTGCAAAAGCACCTCGTGCAAACAATTCGGTCGGTCTTGCTCGCAGCAAGAGCCGTGGTCGAACGCAATACGCCATGGTCGTACCTAAAGTACAGTGAATCGCATTTCGTATTGGGTTACGAACCGCGCGGACGCATTACTCTCATCGAACAATTCGAGGAAGAACTCGATCAGATGGATTTCTGCGATGCCACGGATCGAATTCGCGTTGGTACGGCATTGATGGAGGCGTTGACCAATGCGGTGGAACACGGAAACCTAGATCTTGACTCGCGGCTGCGAGAACCGTCGCACGATGAATACCACGAGTTAATGGAACGTCGAAAACGAATGTCGCCTTATGCCGAACGTCGTGTCAGCATTACCAAGCGAGTAACACCACCCGAAGTCGTTTACATCGTTGAAGACGAGGGAAAAGGATACGACCGTCGCGATTTGCCGGACCCGACCGATCCTGAAAACCTTTCAAAAATCGGGGGGCGGGGGCTCGTTCTGATCCAGACATTCCTGGACGAAGTCTCCTTTAACGACCGCGGCAACATAATCACCATGACAAAACGCCGGACAACGGCGTAGTCCATGCATTTATTAGACGGCGGGCAGAGATTCAAGAAAAAACCCTTATTGACATCAAGAAAAACCCAATTATTGTGATAAACATACCTGTTCGTTGTAATTCATTCCAAAGGTAGATTGAAACTTTCCGTCTGAACGCTCATGACGGTCAGATTCACAGCAACTAGATTTCCTGCTTTACAACGGTTAACGTGCGCCGTTGTTACTGCGCATTCGATGTAACCGGTATTTTCAACGCTCAATTTAGTAAGTGTTTCTTCTCCGAATCCCTAAACCACGTTTTGAAATTGAAAGGCAAGCCAATGAGTTACAAAACTATCGCCGTCGCTACAATTACGCTTTCCATGTTGATCTTTGTTTCGTCATCAGCAGCAAGTATGACGCCCGTCACGTTTCTGACGAACGAGGGTGGAAACGCAGATTTAGAAACAGATCCGGGCGTTACGACGAACTCCGTGACGTTACCCGGACCGGATGGTGGCTCGCTGACGATGACTGTTTCGATCGTCGAACCAACTCCGGGTCTAACGGACATGCGGATCGTATCATCGGGAATCGCTGGACTAGGCGTCAACAGGTCGGGGGCCGCGAACGATTTAGCCACTCAGTTAGATCTTGGCGAAGTGTTCCAGATCACGTTTGACCAAGATGTCGAGGTTACCGAAATCCAGATGGAGAGTTTTCGGTATTCGAAGGAAGGTGACCCGTCTGAGCAAAGTGACCGGATGGACCTCACAATTGGGACTGAAATGGTCCACTACACTGCCACGTCCGATTTTACCGGTGGACAATCGTTTGCCCCATTGGACCTCTCGCGGTTCGAGTCGACCTCGCTCTCGACCGGACAATCCCTGTTGGTTTCACCCACGAACGCCGGATGGCTAAGTGTAACTGGGTCCAGCCACGTCCGACTTCATTCGATTTCCGTAAACGCGGAATTCGTCCCCGAGCCCTCGGCCCTATGGCTACTTGGAATGGGTATGATTGTCCCGATCACCCGCATGCGCCGACGGTAGCAGTGACTGCAAAGCACTGGCCTTGATCATAACACCGGGGCCAGTGCTAGCCAGACTGGCGAGGGACACTAGTATTCCGTCACAGCTTAGAGTTCAGGTTGAATCCATTAGCCGTTTTGGC
>CBDUAB010000081.1:0-8462 GCA_965365045.1 uncultured Planctomycetales bacterium | reverse complement strand
GCCACCGCGGGCCTCACGGCCCCCGTTCGCCAGCAAGTTCATTGGAAGGGAGCGACAGCGACCGAAGGATCTGCCAGAAGCGTCTGAACGGCGTGGTCGGATTAACTCGTGATGGCAATGCCAGCGTGATTGGGAGATCCTTCGGTCGCTGTCGCTCCCTCAGGATGACAGTTGTGCTCTTGGAGTAACACGTTACAGCAATGTTCAGAGGCGCTGTCCGTTTAGTCATTCACATCACGCGTCACGGAATCGTGAACGATCTTTAAGTTCATCGGCCCGGTTCACCCTGACGCACCGCCTCTGCTCCATCGCCGCTGTCGCACACAGTACCAGGCTGCCAGTCCAGCCATCACCGTGGCACCGATCGCGTACATATCAAACACGCGCGCCAAGCCCACATGTTTCCATACGAGGCCGGCCGCATACATGCCAAACGATGCAACCCCGAATGCCAAGATGAACTTGAGTCCGTAGACCGTACTTCGCCAGGCGCTGGGGGTCGCATCGGCAATCATCGTGTTTTCCAATGGCTGTTCAGCAAACATGAACACGGCCAACAAAGCCGCTGCCGTGAAACCGGCCGGTCCAGAAAAGCGCGCCATGAACAGCGCACACGGTATCGTCGCGGCAATGGTCATTGTATAGAGGACTGCCGGGCGGACACGATCCGCGAGTAGGCCACCGGCGAGCTGCCCAATGCCACCCAGCGCGAACACAAGAAAGACAATAGTACCTCCGCTCGATGTGCCTTTACGTGATGATGAAACTCGATCGTCCACGGCTAACTTGTCCGTCGAGGACGTTTTAACTGAACTGTCTGACACCATTCCAGCGGCGACTGGATTATCGGACCCGCGCTGGCTTAGAAACGTTGGCAAGGCTGTCGTGATCGTGCGATAATTGAATCCGCCCACCAGCATCGTCAAGAACAAGATCGCCAAAACACCTAGACGGCCGTTGCGCGAAGAATTGGAGGCCTTGCCCGGGCGGCCTTCCGCGGCAACAACATCAATGCCGAACAGCAAACTTGCCATCCAGCCCAGGCAAGCAAGAATCGCGATGACCGCGTAAGTCAGCCGCCACGAATGCTGCGCCGCCATATAGATTCCCAAGCTGGGGCCGATGGCAACGCCGAAACTACCGGCCACGCCGTTGATGCCCATCGCGCGTCCGCGATTTGGGCAACCATGCGATAGCATGGCCAAGCCAGCCGGATGATAAATACTAATCGCCGCGCCCAACAAAGTCAGTGATACCCAGAGCGTATACCGAGATGTTGAACAATACACACATAGCGCCGCGACCGCGACCAAGAAAAAGTACGTGGTTAGCGCTTCGCGCGTGCCGCGTCGGTCGGCCCAGAGGCCCGACGGCAAGGCACCCAAGCCAAACAGCACAATTGCTGGGACGCCGAGCAAAGTCGCCTCGTCGGCGTCGATTTGAAACTCAGCCATGACGGCGGGAATCAACGCCGGAAACGCCAACTCGCAAATGTGGCAAAGAGCATGCCCGCTCGAGGTTAGCGCAAGGACGCGTCGTTCAGTCGATATCGCGGAAAGGTGAGAAGCCGGCATGTGCTCAGCCTGCGCGCTTGTCGACTGTTCGTTCACGACCTGGTGCGAAGGACACCCCGGCCAACTTACTTCGAAGCGACGCCGAGTTCCTTGAGTTGTTGGGCAATGTCGGTTCCGTGCGAACCCACTTTGACTTTCTTGTCAACAAACAAGAGCTTGCCATCGATTCCGATGTAGAACGTCCAGCGCTCGGGAACGCCACGTCCTTCATGAACAACCCCGTAGGCCTTGGCGACTTTTTTCTCTGGATCACTCAAGATCGGATAATCCAATTCAAGTGACTTGGCGAATTTGGTATTTGTTTCCACGTCATCACAACTGGCCGTAAAGTGGGCAACGTCAAATCCTCGAATCGCATCGCCGCTCTCACGGAGCGACTGGCATTCACGCGTTCAGCCACCCGTAAAGGCTTTGGGAAACCAAGCGATCACAACGACCTTTTGATCCTTTAACAATGATGACAGTTTGTACGTCTTTCCATCCGAACCAACGAGAGAGAAATCCGGCGCCTCATCGCCAACTTTCAATTCAGCGCCATCGCTTTTTTGCGACATGAATACTCCCAGCATCAGCATGACAAGAACCAATATGGATACTCGCATCTTTCACTCCCTTCAGAAACGCAACCGGATGGTCTGTTTTGCCCCGGTTTTGTTTCTTGTATGAACGATTTCGGGATAACCGCAGGACCCATATGATACAAACAAAAACCCTCCAGTGCGAATCCGTCGGCCGCGTCCGTGGGCATTACTTGCCCAGCAACATCTGCCCGAGCACGCGCAGATAGCCTTTCATGGTGACATACACGGCACCATCGGGCATGGGAATTGTGTCGGGGAACGGTCGCGAATAGACCTTTGCCAACGTATGGTGCAACACGTGATGGCGAGGGTCGTTATGCGTCAGAAACAAGAAAACTCTCTCGGCCACGCCAACCGGCAGCATGTTTCGTGTCTTGAGGTTCCGTTCTTCGAGCGTGCCGTCAACGATTAAGTTCGCATGCTGCACCATTTCGTTATGTCGCAATATTAGCGCGCACAGCCACATTCCAATCAGTGTCGGTAGGAACACCTGTGCGAAAGTCAATCCGAATGTCCACGACGACGCAAACAGAACTGCTGTCAGCGAGAGAATCCAGGTGAGGTGCCAGAATATCGCCTTTCGAATACTGTAACTGCGACGTAATCGCGGATGACGGATTACTCCGATCGTGCTGGCAACCATGAAAAACATGTCACCGAAAGCGATCTCCAGGAAGTTGACAAAGCTTCTCAGCGCCCGGTTCGAGATCCTGCCCAGCGGATGAATCTGCAAGTCCTCGTACGTATTCACTTTGGTGTGATGCGTCGCGTGCGTCAGACGAAAGACCTGCGGATCCATGAACAACATTACCGACAGAATGTCATAGCACGCATCATTGTTAACCTTGGGAAAATACCGATGCGAACATTCGTGCATCAGCACACCTAACCAACAGTATAGATAGGCTCCTGGAAACACCATCACGGCGATGGCGAGCCAGTGCGAAACCGACCACACGCCAGGGAGGAGAAACAAATAAATCGGCCACAGTATGAAGACCAGATAGAGCTTGAGTGCCTGACCGTTCAACTTCGACGCGTCGACGGAATGATCGTTTTGCGAGGCGTCCGCCGGATTCCCGTGGGCCAATCGTGTAGCTTTGGGCGAACGTCTCTTTTCAACGACAACCATATGGAGCACCCCTGTGAGCATTGAAGCTACTAATATACGAATAATTCTTCTCCTCAACCACCACTTTTCGGCCTTCTCGTGCCAACGGACGGATTCCGTTTCTTGAAGCACGTGTAACCGCTCGGACCGGGAAACTCGCGCGTTAGACTTTGACTGTTTTGACTATTTGTTGATCCGGCTATTGACGAGATGTCTTCAACAGTGCCCGTCGGACGCTACGGACCTGCGACTGAATGATAGCGGGCATTTTGGCACGAAGTTGATTCTTGCCGCCAAACCAACCGATGGGTTCAACAAGCAACAAGTGGCCTTCGATGAATAATGCTCCTCGGGGTTCGGACAGCCGAGTCGCCTTGAGATAACCGCCTCCCCCGTCGTACGGTTGTGTGGCACCGGCGACGAGCTTGCCGGCATCGTCAGGTGAAAGTCGTCGCCACTGATTCGGGTATTCGGCATCATCGCGAAACCTCGGATCTACGATTCCAGCAGCCACGATTGAGCTTTCGCCGCGTGTGACAAATGCTCGACCTGTCGCCGCCAGTTGGATTTTGTTAAGTAGGTTGTAACGCAAGTGGCCAAATGTTTCACTCAAGATGTTTCCGCCCGCATCCGTCGTCCTCGGCAGACCTCTTGCCGTGAGCGCCTTGTTTTTGATTTCCAGCGTCGTTGTCTCATCCGCTTCGTTGAAAATCACGAACTGGCTTGATGTGAGTTGTTCGAGATCCGCGTACCCAATGAACCAGAAATCGACCTGACGGATCGTAAAAGCTTCCGTCTTGACCGCATCCGTTAGCTGACAAATGTGCGGCGCGACAACGGAGTTGCGCAGGTAGCGATCGATCGGACGACCTCCGAGATTCTGCTTGATCAGATCTTGTTGTTGTTGCGGACTAAGATCGTCGGACATCATCGGCGCTGGCAACTGAAATGTCTGTCCGTCCGCTGTCCGGATGCCGTCAATGAGAAGTTGCCGAAGAACATGGTTTTCACTCGTGTGAATGCCACCTGCCTCCGAGCTCACTTCGTCAGCAGCGACGGCGCCAACGGCAAGAACCGTCACAGCCAAAACATTCATTCGCAATAGGATCATTTGAATTGCGTCTCCCGTTGGAACCAAAGCTGCTTCGCCACACTCGACCGCAACCAACAATGTAGGACAGGTTTGTAACCTGTCTAGACAGGATGAAATCCTGTCCTACAAAGACGAGGACACGGCGCATAGATGTTGCCGAATAAGACTCTAACGTTGTTGTTGCGAGGCGCGCGCCAAGCGTTCTTTTTGCAGTGACCTGAGTACCTGTTCAACTTTGGCGACATCGGCTGCCGAAAACGTCTTTCTCCCAAGTAGCGGCTGGGTCGACTCCGTTACACGTAGCTGCTGTTGTCCTCGGGGAATTGACAGTGCGGCGTACGCGGTGTCCGATGGAATGGTTCCAAACCGATACTGACGCGAGTCAACGTGCAAGACGCAATGGTCCACGCAATTCGTCGCCAGCCACTGAATGTTGGATACAACCGATTTTGTAACAGCTTTGTCGGGATCAACCAACCATACAAATGAATCTAGCTGGCCCGTCTTGCTATCGACAAGCAGTGCATATCGGACGATCATCATCTGGTTCTGGCCCCGCCAGCGAACGGCGGCAGGAACGTCGATGATTCCGGTTGTCGGCTGATAGCCAACCAATCCGACTTTCGCTTGGCGCTTGCACATTTCTTTTAGCAAGAAGCCTTCAAAAAACCCGAGATCAGCTCCTAGCTTCTTATGCGTGTCGGGGCTAACTACGGTGTCCTGACCTTTGATCTTGGCGGCGCAACCCACGCCAATGTTTTGCAATTCGTACTGATTCGAATTCGTCCGGTACACGTTGGCCAACATAACCATGCTGAATCGGCTTGCCATTCGGAGGTCCCTGGACGGAACCTTGCGGGTGTCACCAGCTCCGACGCGAGTATGCGATTTGACGATCAAATGACTCCATGCCGACGGAGGCTGATCGTCGACCACGGTCGCTGGCCGAATTGCCGATACGGTTGGAACTTTGTTGGGCGAGGATGTCCCCGCGCGGCCGTAACCAATCAACAGTATCAGCACGAAGCATATTGTCATCGCAAGACGAATCGTCTTGTTCTCTTTCTTGATCCGTTTCATCAGAACTCTCTCTCACGAAAATAAGTGCGGATTATAGGGGTTACCTCTTCGAAAAATAATGCGAACTGATGCCCGCCTCGAAAAAGCCCTTTCCATCGCTCAAACATGGACAGCGTCTTTGTCAATATCGCCACATTGACAGTGCTTTCTGTGCTAGGATCCGGGTCGCTCTGCTTGTAGAAACTGGAGAACAAATTCACGGCAAGGCAGGTCGAGAGCGAGGAAAGGGGGGTTCGACAATCTTCTCGTGAATCACTACGCTTGAAAGGTCGGGCGTAGGAGCGTTTCTTACATAGCCCAACGCGCGCGTTTTGAAGTTACCCTAGCAACACGAGTCCGACGCGCGAGTTTTGAAGTTGAACTTGCAACGTTAGCCCGACGCGCGAGCGAGGGACACTAGGTTAGGCATTCCACTAGGTTAAATTATCATTTGTGCCCCTCGCTCGCGCGTCGGGCTAGTGTGTAGCGTTGCTTGGCTAAGGACGTTTGTACGCACGGAACTACTTGGCAATTGGTTCGGATGTAAAACTGGGAATACGTAAAACACCATGAAGGTTGCCGACCAAATCGTCATGAATCCGCGAGGCGTCGCGGCTCCAGCATTAGTCGCGGCGGCAAGTCGCGCGGGAGCCCGCGGAATCTGTAACTCCGCTGGGCACAAACAACTCGTCGATTTTCTTAGCGAAGTCCAGTGCATCGCCTCTGCCACGGAAAAACCGTTCGGGCTACGTCTAACCGCTGGTTCCGCAGCCTGGATCGACGAGCTTGCGGCGGCTCATCATCGGCAGTGGCAGTGGGCTATCATCAGTGACGCCACTTGGCCCGAGTGGATCCTGTTTACCGATTCACTGCATCGAGCAGGTATCGAAGTCCTCGTCGAAGTCGAATCGCGGAACGATTTTTCCCGCGTCACTCAATTGCCAGCCGATGGCGTGATACTCAAGGGCAACGAGTCTGGAGCGCGGATTGGTGATGTCTCGGCACTCGTCATGCTGCAGCAATGGAAAAAGTTTGCGAGTGGCAGCGAGTTGGAACACCTGCCTTTTTGGATTCAAGGTGGAATCGGTCCAAACACGGCGGCTGGTTGTTTCGTGACCGGCGCACGCGGTGTTGTCCTTGATAGCCAGCTTCTGCTTTGCCGCGAGTCGCCGCTCGTGGCCGACCAACGGCGCGCGATCGGGGCGCTGGATGGCAGCGAAACACGCGTCGTTGGACAACGATTGGGAGATGCCTGGCGGATCTGTCCGCCACGAGGATCGGACGTCTATGACAAGCTCGTGGCAAAAGAAGAAGCGTTGTTAGCAGACACCACGAATGTCGGCTCAGTCATATCGCGCTGGCGTGATGCGCTCGACGAAGAGACCAGTGCACAGGAAAATTGGCCGCTGCTGTTTGTGGGGCAAGGAATCGCTTTGGCCAGGTCACTGGCGGACCGATATGTTACCGTCAGCGGAGTCATTCAAGCCATTTGCCAGCGCGCCATCACTAATGTGCGGACTGCCAATGAAACACAGCCATTGGCACCAAACGCGGCACTGGCGACCAGCCACAAAACGCGGTATCCCGTGTTGCAAGGTCCTATGACGCGGGTCAGCGACACGGCCCAGTTTGCCGCCGACGTTGCCGCTGACGGCGGCTTGCCGTTCCTCGCTTTGGCATTGATGCGCGGCCCGGAAGTGGACAGCTTGCTCACTGACTGTGCACGGCTCGTCGGCGAGCATTCTTGGGGAGTTGGCCTGTTGGGTTTTTTGCCGCCCGAAATCCGCCGTGAACAGACCGAAGTCATCCTCAAGCACAAACCTCCCTACGCGATCATCGCGGGCGGTCGTCCCGATCAAGCGACACAGCTCGAAAAACAGGGCATTCCTACCTACCTACATGTTCCCTCGCCCGGATTGTTGCGTCAGTTCCTGCGCGACGGCGCAAGACGTTTTATCTTCGAAGGCCGTGAATGCGGCGGACACGTTGGACCTCGATCCAGTTTTGTGCTCTGGGAAACGATGGTCGAAATCTTGCTCGAGCACTTAGGCAACCGACGCGGCGAAGAGTTGCACATCGTGTTCGCCGGTGGCATCCATGATTCTGATTCGGCTGCCGTGGTGGCGACCATCGCAGCGCCGCTGGCCGCATGTGGAGTACGTATTGGCGTGTTGATGGGGACCGCTTACCTATTCACGCGCGAGGCGGTTTCCAGCGGCAGCATTGTGCAGCGATTTCAACAAGAAGCTCTCAATGCCGACACGACGGTGCTCTTTGAAACGGGACCGGGACACGCCGTGCGTTGCTTGCGCACACCGTACTTCGATCATTTCGTAAAGGAAAAAACACGGCTCCGCGAAGCCGGCAAAGCGCACGACGAAATTGTCAAAGCGCTCGAAATGATGAACATCGGTCGCCTCCGCGTTGCTTCCAAAGGTGTCGATCGTGTAGCCAGCAGCGCTGGCGCGCCAAGAAAACTGGCACTCGTTGCCGACGAAGATCAACATGACCGTGGCATGTACATGATCGGGCAAGTCGCCGCCCTGCGAGACCGCGTTACGACGGTCGCGGGGCTTCATCAGGAAGTCTCGTCGGGCGCGATGTCCGTCATCGAGCGCGTTGCCAGCAGCCTTCCCGATGGCAAAACGCAGGAGCCAGCCAATCCGTGCGACGTTGCGATTGTGGGGATGGCCTGTTATTTCCCAGACGCCGCGAGTTTGTCACAGTACTGGGAAAACATTCTGCAATTGCATTACGCTGTCACTGAAGTACCCGGTACGCACTGGGACTGGCGTCTTTTCTACGACCCGGACCCGCGCGCGCGCGATAAGATAATCTCCAAGTGGGGAGCCTTTCTGGGGGACATTCCCTTCGATCCGCTACCGTACGGAATCACGCCCAAGAGTGTCCTGTCCATCGAGCCGCTGCAATTATTGTTGCTCGAATGCGTGCGCGAAGCGATTGACGACGCCGGTTACAGCCGGCGTCCCTTCGATCGTGAACGTGCCGCCGCCGTATTGGGTGTTGGTGGTGGCGGGAGCCCA
>CBDUAB010000080.1:0-8483 GCA_965365045.1 uncultured Planctomycetales bacterium | reverse complement strand
CCAACGGCCTGTGGGTGGCGGATCCCAACAATCCCGATCTGCAAAATCTGGGCAACAACCTCTTCACGGGAACGGTCACGGAAGGATTGTACACGGACACGGCCGCCCAGCAGCTGTTTGCGTCGCTGGGAAGTGAGGTCTTTACGACAGACAGCGCGTTCAATTTGCTGCAGATTGTAACCAGCGGCGAAAGCGACGCCATGATTACCTGGACTGACGGGCTGATCGCCCAGAACGGCGTAGTGACAACGGGAATCAGCGGCAGTGCCTCCGTGACCGGCGGCCTGCAGGGCGATTTCAATGGATCGGGCGTATTGGATTCCGCGGACATTGATTTGCTGGGTGCCGAAATACTGGCACAGTCGAACGCCGGATCTTTTGACTTGGATGGCGACAACGTGGTCGATCAGGAGGACACTCGAGTTTGGATCGAAGATCTCAAGATGACGCTTCTAGGTGACACGAATCTGGATTTTGTCGTCAACGCTCAGGACTTGAACACGCTAGGACTCAATTGGCAACAGGCCGGTCCGTTTTTCTGGTCTGGTGGGGACTTTGACAGTACTGGCGATGTGGGCGCGAGCGATCTCAACAAGATTGGTCTGAATTGGCAGCGGTCGGCAGCCCTGGCAACAGTCGTTCCCGAGCCGGCGAGTTTCATGATGTTTGCCTTTTGGGGAATGCTGCTTATTCACGCCGTGCGAGTATCTCGCAGAAATCTTGGCAGGACACAAAACACGACTTGCATATTTCGCTTGCCAAAGGGAGCCACGTCGTGTTTGCTTTTGACGCTGTTCGCAACCGTGGTGCCGGCTGCCCGTGTTTCCGCGATCACCATTGTGACTGGCAACTCGAGTTTGTTTCCAACCATCGCTGATGTGATTGCGGCCACGCCGACTCAAACCGCGTTTCATGACACGGGGACCGATTCGCTCTCGCAAACGTTTCAAGTGGACTCGGACTTCGAATTGCAGAGTATTTTCGTGGTTTACGGAAATGAAACGGCGGGCGATCTGGACGGGGGTTTACAGATTTTCTTCGTCGAGGACGTCGCCGCGCCTATGCTGCCGGTAATAGATTTGGAGGAATTTATTCTGTTGGATACGTCCATCATGGCCCCGACCGCGGGCGAGGATACCGTGATGCAAATCATCCTGGACGACCCGCTTTCACTGCCGATGACGCCGGGCTCGTTCGGTTATGCGGTTCGCTTCGAAAATCCAGATTTTCGCTGGGGCCGCACCACCTCCGAATTCGGTGACGTGTACCCGTTCGGTCAGGCTTATGAGAATTCCGCGGAAAAGTCGTCCCCCAGAGATTTTTCGCTGGCCTTGTCCGCGGTAGGCGATTCAGTCGTAATCCATTCAGTGATGAGCGGACTGATTACCGACGCTTCGACATGGGAAAGTGGCACCGTGCCCTCGCCGGGTAATCAGTATGTGGTGGTCAATGGGCACTCGGTCACCGCCGATGGCTCCGCCCCGTTCGCAGGTGATCTCCTCAAGACACAAGATGGTTCGTTGGCCTATTCGGCGAACAAGGTCACCGTTCCGGCCGTGGAGGTCGACGCGGGAAATTCGGTCACTGAAACGCTCAACGGCGATTTCTTTCTGGGTGACGTACTGGCTCCGACGTTGGGCCGAATGACGTTGAATGGAGATTTGACGGTCGATCTCGAGAATGGCGGCGATTTCGGCCTGGACGTGGCCCTTTTTGGTACCGGCAACGTCACGGTCAATGGCACTGGTGGAACACAGTTCTTCATCACTTCGATTGCGGGCTTCGAAGGCAATATTCAGTTTAACGGCAGTGGTGACGAGGTGCTCTACGAGGGTCCCACCGGAAGTGCGATGACGCTGGAAATGAATTCCACCGGCACGAATCGCTTAGCCTTGAACGCCGCCAGTTTTGGAGGTCTGTCAAACGAAATTGTTTTCAACCAGGAAGGAGAAATTGAACACGGCTCCGACGGGTCGACCGGTGCCAATAATCGGCTCATGAGCATCGGATCGCTCACCGTCAACGCGAACATAACGATCGATTTAACAACGACGTATGCCCGTGACGGCACCCCTAATGAGCGGCGTTTGTTTGCCGCGAATGGATGGCGCGGCGCGGGCAACATCACCGCCACGGGCACATCCACCGATCCTACTTCGGGCAACACGACGCTCAACGAACTTGAGATTGGAGGTACGAGTCAGGACGATCCTGATGTCACGCATATTGCAACGGACAGTTACTCTGGCACACTCACCGCCAATGATTTTTTGAATGTCGAGGTTCGGCACCACATTCCGTCGGCGGAAGTCATTGTCAATCAAGACGCCCGACTAGAATTCGGGCACCGAGATGTGGAGAGTTTGTTCACCACAAGTGTCGGCGAGGTGACGATTAACAATGGCGGAAGTCTGGAAGTGGGCTACGAAGCAGACGATGTCCATGCACCGTATGGACTGCGGTTGACGAAGCAGTGGGGGCGATCGGGCGATTTGACTATCAATGACGGTGCCACGACAATCTTGCAGATCTCCGGTACGCAACCGAACAAATTCGACCAAATTGTCGCGGAGGGCACGGTAACTTTGGACGGGACCTTGGAGCTATTAATCAATCCGACGGTCCCTGATCAGACCGTTTCCTGCGGCGATGCCGGCGTGGACTGCGTGTTTACGCCGACCGAGGGCGACACGTTTGATTTGATTGTCATCGGTGCCGAGACTCTCGCAGCAGATTACAACCGCAACGGGTCCGTGGACTCGAGTGACTACGCCATCTGGCGGGACACGTTTGGGTCTGAAACCGACCTCACGGCCGACGGAAACCAGGATGGAGTAGTGAATATCGCCGACTACACCGTGTGGCGCAACACTTTCGGCACGACGGGAAGTATCACCGGAATCATCGACACGAACACAAGTTTTGACAACGTCGTGATCACGGACCCGGGTGGCGTTTTGTCAGGATTCATGGTTTCCGTGAACGTTACTTCCATGGCGGTTACCCTCACGATCGATTCCGCCGCGGCGATTCCAGAACCGTCCTCGTTCGTCCTCATGATGTTCTACGGGTTGGCATTCAGGATGTTTCGTCGGCGACGGATACACTAGGGATGTTTAACTTTCTGATGATTTGCTATACATCGTTTTTAGGTCGGCGCTCGACTTCCTCAGCGATTCAGGGACGCTGAGCGATGTGACTGACTCGTTTAGCTGCCGCGATGCTGTTGATGTATCGCTGGGTCGTGGTATAGCTCTTGTGACGCATCAGCTTCTACGGGACCGACACTGAACCGTCTGGACAACGTGGAGTACGGTCACCAAGGCGTTTCTCTTGACCAGGCATTCGCTCCGCTAAAGGCAAAGTTCAACACTTGCCACGATTTAGAATTGTACTACTGACTGCCGCGCTACTGGTGGTGTTTCTATTAATCGCGATGCCTTTGGCTGCGCTGGAACCGGTATCTGAAATCTGGTGATCCTGACGTTTGACGACTCGGCAAAATTGCATTTTACGGTGGCACGGCCGATATTGTTGAAAGTGCGACGATGAGAATCTTGATGGCGCCGATCTCTTGTCTCAACCCTCATGCGAACATGCGAACATGCGAACACGGGGGCGCGTGCATCCGCCAACGCCTAAGTAGTGAAGCCATCGCCAAGAGGAATATCCATCCGGTGGCCGGTTCGGGAACATGAACGCCAGCCTCGGCGGCATTTGATTGTTGCCAGTTCAGCCCCAGCAGGTTGAGATCGCCAGCATCGACGATGCCGCTGCCGTCAAAGTCCCCTCCCATCCACGTATTGGGGGAGTCTAGCCAATTCACGGCCATATTGTTGAGGTCGCCGGCGTCAACTGTGAGATCCAAGTTGCTGTCGCCCCAAAGGTAAGGTGAGTTTAATCCATTAGCGGCTGCTCCGTCTGATAGCCATTGTTCGATGTCATTTCTGTCCACGGTACCGTCCGAATTCATGTCGAAACGAGAATCGCCCGGGCCCGCGGCGACTTCCATGACCAGTAGATCCAAGTCTTGCTTGTCTAAGACCTGGTCAGCGTTGAAGTCACCCGGCGCGGACAGGGGTCTCACGCTCACGTTGTCGATGAGCAGCGTGGAATCGCCGCCCGATTCGGGAAACGTATTCACGGTGATTTCCATCGTGTCCTGTTCGGGGAAGACAAACGTCTCGAAGTGGTACCACGATTCGTTGCCGCCGACCGGAAAGACGGCACCATCATCCAGTCCGTTGCCCGGAAAATCCTCGACGGCGAAGCCATCCACGAGCAACTCCGCGACAGGTACTTCATTTCCACAGCAATTCCGGGCATTGAAATCAAGACTTAGGACGTACACGCCGCCCTCATCCAGTCCGGATACAATCTGTCCGAGACTTGCCGCGCCCTGCAAAAACGCGACGCTCGTGACGTTGTCGCCGTTATCACGAAAAGGTGAATTGGCTCCCGTGGGCCCACCCACGTAGCCTGGCCAAATGTCGAATTCATCGGCCTCGGTCTCAAAATCACCGTTGGTGACCAGGTTGCCTGGGCTGCCTTCCGCAACTAGTTGGATGTTATCCAGCAACAGCGTGGCGTCTCCGGCAGCCATTGCCTGACCCGAGAATGCAATCGACAAATCTGATTCGGGGGCGGGGAACGTCAACTCCGCTTGATACCAGGGCTCGAGGTCGCCAACCGGGGAAATCCCGTCGCTGAAAATATCGAAGGGAATCGGCACGCCGTTCAATGAAAACGTGCCGATGGGGATGTCGCCGCAGCAGTTGCGGGCATTGAAATCAAAGGTAAGCGTATAGTCGGTGCCAACCGAGAGACCAGAGATGTCCTGTCGAATCTCAGCGCTACCCTGCAAGAATGCGGCGACGGTATCGTTGTCACCATTGTCACGGAATGGTGCGTCGCCGTTCGCAATCGGATTAACGCCGCGGCTGCCCAAACCAGACCAACCCAAAATGTCAGCAGGATTGGAGGGCGCAAAAACCGGATTGATGCCGACGCCCCCCGTCCCGAACCATTCTGGGACTTCAGCCGGATTTATGTCGCCCGCTTCGTTTGAGCCGCCGACGTAGCCGGGCCACACGATGAACTCTTCCGCCTCTAACTCAAAGTCACCATTGATAACAAGCTCCATGGCGGACGCTTGACTCCAAATTGCGGCGATTGAAACAAGGAAACAAAGGGCAATGCGTGGGAAACGGATACTTTGATTCATCGTTGGCTCCACTAGTTGTAGGAGAGGTAGGTGCGCGTATGGGAAATCTCACAGGCAGGGCAAATCACCTGCGAACCGGACACATTCTAACAGGATTTTCGCAGGTAACCAGCAAAAAGCCACAACTGGCCGCCCGCGTCTGGTAGCTGAATTTGCCAGAATTCGGACGGGTCCAGTGACGATCACGCAGGTGCGATCACGCCCGAATTCTGGCGAATCCGGCTACCCACAGCGCGTTTTAATGATGAAAAGCGGACAGCCTTATACTCCCGAAAAAAGAACTCAGTGGATAATGGGGCCGTCGTTTGCAGCCGGCAACTCGGCAAACGCCATGTCGATCAGCTTGTTGTCGGCTGCTTCGACCGTAGGGTGCTTTGCACTTTCGGTGAGGCTTGCTGACCGTAACACTCGACATACCGCGGGGCGGCCGTGCGAAGAATCTGGGCAACGCTTAGCATTCATAGCCGTAAACCCTGCCCCCTTACCGGACGAGAATCCGAGGGTGACATGGTTTTTTTCTTACGACTTTTTTGACGACTAGCGCCATTCGAAGCACCGTTTTGCGCATCATTAATAGGCGAGGACGCTGGAGCCAATAGGATCGTTCTTACCGATTTGGAATTAACGATTTGGAATTGTTTTGCGATCTGGCCTATTTCTGTGATTTACGGGCGCCTGGCAGGCATCAAAGCCAGGCTCAGGACTCCTGACCTCTTGGGAAAATACTTGACCCTGGTTTCAGGTTTGGGGAGCGATGAGCGAGTAGGCGAGCTTCAGCTTGGTGCCGGGACACGTCATCTCGGCGGCGTTGAGATGCTCAAGCAGATCGGTGATGGCGCGGTTCCAGCGGGGATTCGATAACGGGTGCACGCGGACCTCCAGACGCTCATTCGCCTCGTCCAATAATAAGTCCGCGTCCTGTCGAAATAAGTCCTGGATCAACGATCGTCCGTCGTCCGCGCGACGCAACGTCTCTCGCACGATCCCCACCATCGCCGTCTCCGCTCGGTACGCAATCATCTTCACCGTGTCCAGCAAGCGTTTCCGGCTGGGAGCTAATTGCTCGAACTGCGAGTCCGCCGGCAACTCCTCCCACGATAAATGACTCGGCGTTTCGGATTGAAGTTGCTTCACCTCTGACAACTCGTGTTCCAAGTGCTCGATCGCTTCCACCAACTCGGCCATGTGTTGCTCCCATTGCGAAATCTTCTCTTTGTCGGCTTCGGGGTGCATTATCTGGGCCGCGTATTCCGCACGCTTCCGCATCAGACGACCTTGCAGCGAACGACGCCGGATGTCCAGCTCGCGACGCGCTGGGTTGACCACCTCCCGTTTGGGCGCAGGAAATCCGTCCGTGCCATATTCGCTAAGTAGGTCAATCCCATAGTGTTTCATCGCATATTGGAAAAAGTTTTCCTGAGACCAGCGGCTGAACAGACGCCCCGCATCTTGCAAGGCCTCGTCCCCGTAGGCGGTGCTGATCAAGCTCGTCTGGTGACCGCTCTCGGTCAACTTGCGGATCTCGCGAACCCACATCCGTTCATCCGTCCGGCTGCCAATCCGGCTGCCACGCTCGGCCAGTTTCATCGTCACGCGTTCGCCGGCGGCCAGGATGACTTCGGTCTCGTGGAACTCGGCTTCGGGCCAGGTGTCTTTGGGGAACTTGTGATAAGTTGTGCAGGCGATGCGATGCTCCAGCCACATCTCTTTGAAGAAGGCTGGGCTGTATCCCTCGCGATCGAACAACAGGACAAAACGATGCCGGTGCGGATCGCTGTCGAGTTCCTGTTGACTCGGTTGTCCCGGCACGTCTTCGAGCAGCCGCGGCACGATGTCGTTGCGGATCGCTTCCAGCATGCCTTGATCCAGTGGCCGCTCGACGACGAAGAACGGTTGGCCCAAACCGTCATTGACCCAGTAGTCAGTGGTGCCCCTCAGGCATAACCGTTGCCGACTGACATAGCGGCGCGGCAGTTTGGTCAGCTTGCCGTGGTACAGCCTCACGTGGCCGTCAACGTACAACGCCCCGGCCAAATCGGGATCGGCTTGCATCCAATCCTGCGACAGTTGTGCGGCCCATTTTTCCGGGGCCTCGTCGGCACTCAGCGTGGCCAATTTGTTGCGCAAGCAGCGAACTTCGGGCACGCGGTCCAAGCCCAGCAGCTTTCCCAATTCGCCGGGCGGATGATACTGCAATTGCTCAACCGTTTTAATTCGGCAGAGAGCCATGAAGCCGAGCAAGGAAAAGATCTGCAACGTGGTGTAATAACCGCCTAGCGGCAGGAAACAGCGATCGAGGTGTCGGAAGAGGCCGTTTTGTTCGAGGGCGGGCAAGGCACATAGCACGCCGCCGAAGGTGACATCGTGGCAGGCTTCGTATCGCGTGGGTGCTCCATCGGGCAGCAATCCGATGGCGGCCGACACGCGTTCGACCAACCGCGTGCAGGCGATGCCAAGGCCATCGGCGGCAGCGGCGTCTTGGAATCCGCGCTGGGATTTGTCGGAGGCTTCGGCGTGGGAGGCTTCGGCGTGGTTCGGTTGTCGTGATGGTGGTGGAGCGTCGTTGGTTTGTCCGTCCGAACGGGGACATTCGGTGAGTTTTTCTTGGTTGATGGCTTTGCGAAGCGTGTCGAGCTTGATCTTCAGTTTTTGGGCGGTTTCCTTTCGCGAGTATCCCTGGTTGAGCAGCTCTTGGGCTTGTTGGATGAGTTGGTCGGTCATCACGGTCGCGCCGCGTCCGCGCCGAGGTTGATAGAAGGATTTGCTTCCCTGCTCGCGATACTGCTTGACGGATCGCTTGACGCTGATGGGCGCAACGCCAAAGGTCTTGACGATGTCAACCTGTTTGCAGATCCCATTGCAAACGAGTTGGGCGGTGAACATCCGGAACGAGTTGCGATCATCACGTGGATGCGAAAAGACCGGTAGGACACCGGCGAAGTAGGTCCACGTGTCGTTTTCGTTGACGACACTGATGTGATCACAGATGGGTGTGGCCCCATCGGGGACAAGTGGTAATAATGATTGCGGCATTTGATACCTTCTTCCTCAAAACGGCTGACAACCGAGGTTGAAGGTATCTTTTTATTTTCCGCCCTATGCGATTGCTACCTCTCACGCAAAATTCGCGTAAACTCTTTTCCATAAACGGGAAATGCAACCGAAACGCCCGATTGATCATTAATCGAGATCAGGGGTCCTGAGGTTACCAGTTTGATGCAGGAGATGGCAACTTCTCAGCATCGGCTGGTGACGCCCC
>CBDUAB010000079.1:0-8520 GCA_965365045.1 uncultured Planctomycetales bacterium | reverse complement strand
GACTGAAGTTCCGGCAAAAGGACGTTTGCTCCTTTTGGTGTTTCGGCCTACCGGCGGTGAGAAATTCGGGCTACGGGGAATCGAGTGTCATACATCTCACAAAAAAAATTCAAAATGTGGGTCGGGCGGTACTTTCTTCTAGATGTTCGCCTTTATATGATATAACCCATAGTTGGGCGTTTTATCAAAGTAACAGAGCGAGGTCAGCAACATGGCAAAGCGGAAAGTTAACAAAACAGCGTTGGTACGAGATTACATGACGAAATATCCAGATGCTGGTCCCTCCGAGGTCGCCAATGCACTCAAGGCGCACAAAATCCCAGCAGGCTACGTTTCCAACATCAAAATGAAGCTCAAGAAGGGTTCCGGTAAACCAACACGGCATCGACGAGTTTCCAGCTCGGCAAATGCCGCCGGCGAAAACGTCGTTGCTGCTGCGGCCTTTATCAAGAGTTGCGGTGGAATAGATGAAGCGCGTCAATCCATTGAGATCGCGCAGGAAGTTGCCCGGGCGCTGGAAAATTAGTTTTATTCCTTTACATGCGACAACTTACGATTTAGTTCGCAATAGCCGTGCTTTATGCACGGCTTTTCTCATATTTCGTTTGGCGTGAAGAATTTCCGATTTTTCATGTCCGGATTTGAGGGTCCTACGTGATTATATCCTGGGCGACATATCGAGCGCCCCGGATCCTCTTCTCTGGACACACGAAAAACGATGAAGCCGAACAGCTCTGGAGATACCTCGTTCCGTCGAGAAGGAGATTCCCATGGGCGAACCGCGGAGCGAATTGATGAGTTTCTCGGTTCGTACGTGAAGGAATACGGAGAAGTCTGCGCTACGGCTTGCAAACGTCATCGTTCACTTATCGGAATCTTTGAGTGCGCGGACGATATTTTCTACGAGGCGACTGCATCTGAACGCCTTGAACATTTTTCACTTGGCCGGTATTCGGTCGTAACATTTCGAAGCGCGCGAAACGCTCCGGTTGCTGCTCACAGGAGCAACGCTTTAATTGACCATCTTTCGATTTCGACACGACCTACGGACGCCGAATGCGGTGGGTTGACGTACGTGCTCACATGCGGTTCGAAACGCCACACATCGATCTTCATTCGGAAGTCGATTGGCCTATCCAGAAAAGATTGTGAAGTAGAAGCAATGATCAAACTGGTCGTTCTCCTTCACGAATTTGGGCATGTTAACGACATTGAGAAGGGTAGAAACTACGGACAGCATACGGTTGATCCACTGCATGCCGAGGTATACGCGCATCACTTTGCCTGCCGGGCTATGATAAAGGACAAGTATCGAATCGCGCTCGGCTGGTACCTGGATCAGCTAGCGGAAATGACTGATGACGAGGCGGCGATGCGCTTCTCAAAGTCGCGAGAATGCGGCGTCTACCAACGAGAGATCTCACCATTATACAAATGCCGGCCGGCGAAGACCGCATAAGAATGCGTTTGCAAAGACTCACTCGTCACGCAGGTGGACCGGGACGGACACATCCTGACGCCGATACACGCATTGGCCTTTCACGCCCTCGCACACGTAATACAAGGCATACGCCTGAATAATCGTTTCTTTACGCGGCGCCTTGGCTGGTATTCGTACTTCAAATTCGACGGTACGTGTCTCGTGACTAAGGTCTGCATCAGCCGGACTCGTCGCCTCTATCCGTGGTTTTTCAACGGATAGGCCTGCGTCGGCATTCACCCAAACCGTGGTTGGACCCGCGTCGTTCGTCCAGTGCACGCTTCGCTGAACGTTCGGCGTTAGCTCCAAAAACACACGAACCGTGCTGCCTGGCTTGGCTGTCTGCGGAACCACCGTTGCCGTTGCTTGCACTAACTGATCTTCGTCACGATGGATCTTGCCGTTTGGATCAGGTTCACTGTCTTGGCTTGCTGCAAATTCGACCTGGTCGGCGGGATAAGCACGTTCAGCGCGCGTCAATTCGACTGTCAGCTCGATTGGCTGCTCACCGCGTTGGCGAATATCTCGTTGCGCCTGAGAAACCCAATCATAAAATGCGTATGGCTTGATCATTCGCGGCCCATATTGCTGAATTCGTCGGCGCCAGATGTACTGGTTTGGTTGCAGCTCCAACGCGCGTGACCAGTGCACGACGGCCCGTTGAAAATCGTTGGCCTGCCGATAGCCACTTTCATACCGCCGACGTAACGCAACACCCAACCGAAATTGTGTCGGTCCGTGCTCGGGGGTAAGTTTTGCGGCCGATTCATAGGCAACAACCGCCGCATCCAAATCCTTATCAGTCCCCCACAAGATCAGTCCGTCGCCGTGTTGGCGAAGTTGGGCTGCGTCTGATGCGCCGCTGATCGCCCGAGGTTGGGTGGCAAGCGTGTCCTCGTACAGTTCTCGCCGGGTTGGCTTTTTTTTGGAGCCCGCGGCCGCGACTATCGGGTCGCTGCTGCTGAGGAACCTTTCGAATTGATCCGGTTTCGGGTTGACGGCCCGCACGACGCCGGCAGCGTCTAGAGCTACAAAGATCGGCACAGCTCTTGGCTCCAGCAGATTGACCGCATCCTGCAGAATGGGCCAATCAAAACTCTTCCACTGCGCAAACAAGCGACAGCGATCGGCGTGCTGTTCTTGAATCACACCCAACAGGACGAGCTGGCCGTTGGCGACCGCTTGACGGGTTCTTTCGTGCCAGACCGGCACGTGTTGGCGGCAACCTGCTCACCAAGAGGCGAACATCACGAGCAGGACTTTGTGGCCGCGATAATCGGACAGCGAAACGGGCGCGCCGTTATCGATTTGAGGTAAAGTAAAATCTGGCAGTACCGCGCCGACCTTGGGTTCGAACGCTTGCGCGGACCCGGTACAGACCATAGCAACTTCCAACACGACAAGCGAAACTTGATGCGCCAATTTCATCGCGACGATCCTCAATTTACGATTTTCCGCGGAAAATGATCCTCTGCCCGCTGGAACGGTTACAGCTCTGGCCCCAAATCGACCGCCACGTGCCGAAACCGCCACCTTAAGAGCATAACAAAACTGGCCGTCACATTCGTCTCGAAGCGGTTCGCCGCGGCCAAAAAAACGGTGATATTTGGGACGAAGAACCCTCGCGCGTATTCGGTTGGCATTCATTATAATGAACGGCCCACACCCGTTCTGGTGCCGACAAAAAAGGAAAAACAATGTTTGACAGATTTTCTCCGTTGCTGGCTTTGCTCATGGTGGCGACATCTTATGCAGCGGAAATCCCCGAGGATTACCAGCTCGTGTATGAGCAGGATTTTACGGGCGATGGCTGCCTTGATGACTTTCGGTTCACGGACCCGAATGCTTGGCGACGGGGAACAAGCAAAGCGGGCGATACGTACATGGAGCAATTCCAGGCCAGTAAGTACGAATACAAAGTACGCTCGCCTTACAACATCGCTTTGTTGACCAAACACCGAGTCAAGGACTTCGTCCTCGATCTAGAACTGCAGCAAACCGGCAAAGAATACGGGCACCGCGACATGTGTGTGTTTTTCGGATTTCAAGATCGCTCACATTTCTATTACGCCCACATTGCCTCGAAAACTGATGACCACGCGCACAATATCTTTGTCGTCAATGACAAACCGCGCACAAAGATCTCGTCAAAAACGACAGCAGGTCACAACTGGACGGATCAGTGGCATACGGTGCGGCTGACACGTAACAGTGGCGATGGAACGACGGAAGTGTTTGTCGACAATCTTGATAAGCCCATCATGTCAGCGCGGGACACGACGTTTGATTGGGGCTACGTCGGCATCGGCACATTCGACGACACAGGACGCATTCGCCGCCTGAAACTGTGGGCACCGGAGTCCAGGCCGGGCGAAGAAGGGCGCGCGATCTTCAAAGAATAACGTCACTCGCGACTTTCTCCTGACCACCAACGGGCCAGCGCGGTTCCTGTCAGCATGGGTGCGGAAATGGTTCCAGAAAAGCGCCACGCCGGAGAGCACCACCAGCCACACTAGCAGATATCGCTCGATGTAACGTCCGAACATACATCCTCGAAAAGGCGAGTTTGTCGAATAATTCGCATGAACGAACGGCTATTCTAGCAGATGCGAACATCTGACAATAAACCAATGGCCAGCGAACAAGAGCAATCTGATTCGTGGAAGAGTGTACTATAGGTAGTCAAACAGTCGAACGAACTAGACGCATCAGGAGTCAATCGATGGATTCCGTTCAACGACATAGGCGGTTGTGCCGTTCCCGGCCCCTGTATTGTTGCATGGCGGTGGCATTGGCGACATTGTCGTTCGTTCAACCTGCGTATGGGCAACCGGTCGAGAACAAATGGCCGTTCCATAAACCTGCGGCTAACAAACTTCCCAAGGTTCAGCGGACCGACTGGGTGAGAAATGAAATCGACCGTTTTGTCCTACGAAAGCTCGAAGAGCGGCAACTCCGGCCCGCCCCCGAAGCCTCCAAGCAGACTTTGATTCGACGGCTCTACTTCGATCTGATCGGTCTTCCTCCTACGCCTGATGAAGTTGACGCCTTCATCAATGACAGCGGCGATGGGACCTATGAGGCGCTTGTCGACCGGCTGTTGGACGACAAGCGGTACGGCGAACGGTGGGCACGCCAATGGCTTGATTTGGCTCGTTACGCCGATACGGCGGGCTACGAAGGCGACCCCGACCTACCACACGCGTGGCGATATCGTGACTACGTTATCGACGCATTCAACAACGACAAACCATATGACCAATTCATCCGAGAGCAGATCGCCGGCGACGAGTTCAACGAAATCATGGGTGCCGGCGATCTTCCCGATCCACCACCCGAACAAGTTGTCGCGCTGACATTCTTGCGGCTGGCCCCATTTACCGAACCGCGCGGTGACGAAACGCGGCACGAAATGCTGAGCGAGATGACTTCCACCGTCGGTTCGGTTTTTCTTGGTTTGACTGTCGGTTGTGCCAAATGCCACGACCACAAACATGACGACATTTCGACGGAAGATTTTTATCGGATGAAGGCCTTCTTCGCTACGGTTCAGATTCCACGACCGGAACGGGGTGACGCCTACCAGATTGGCGGGCCGCTGGACGCGGACTTTTACCGCGAGGGCGAGAAGGAATGGGCCACGAAATTGCGGGATCAACTTCAACAGCAGTTGGTCGATGCGAAACAGGAACTCGCGGACTTAAGAAAGGAGATCGCCACGCGACTTGGAGAGGGCGTTTCCGTTGGAGCGGGTTTTGGCATTCAGTCGTTGACGTCCTCCGGAAACGACTATTCCTTCGATCAGAGAAATGTCAATGATGGTCAATCTCATCTGTCCGTTGTCAATGCGGACCAGAATGCGTGGACGATCTACACGGACGGACACAAGGGCAATCTGGATTCGTTGGCCGGCGGAAATCGCGGCAAGTGGTTTCACGATATTCCGAATGCGAATCACATTAGCCTCGGCCAACACACCGGCGGAGACGGTTCGCCAATCGGCAATGAACACAAGGGCACATTCGCGGAAATCCTGATTTACGATAGACCTTTGACCTCGCGGGAAAACGAATCTTTTTCGATCTACGCTCGGCAGAAATATCAGATGAAGCCGACCGAATCACGCGACGGAATTGTTTCGCAAGAGATTCCCGAGTTGGGATTGCGTTTTTGGCTGGACGCTGGCGACTTGGACGCAGATCCAGCAACGAAGAACGTGGCTCATGGCATGTCGGTTGATGCTTGGGTCGATAAAGTCGGCGGACTGCGGCTTGTCCAGGATCAACCTCAGTTGCAACCACACCTGAAGAAACTTGGTCCGAACGGTTTGGCGGCTGTTGAGTTTGACGATGACTTTCTGATCGGAACGGTCACCGCCGCCAGTTTTCTGAAGGATACGCGAGGATCGATCGTCGTCATCTATTCGGCCACGCATAGCCATGAAGGCTACGGGCTTGAAGTCGGCGGCGAGGGTACTTTCGTTTCCACGGTGATTAATCCAAGCGCCGCGGCGGGCAATGACGTGATCGAAGAAATCATTCGCGGTGATAACGAGCTTGTCACGACCGAAGAACGCAGACATTACGAGCACCTTTCGACTCGCGACCGATACGTCAAGCAACATCTCAAACGTCTGCAACCGGCTGCCATGTCGTTACGGCACTCTTACGGCCCGCCCTACGAACCGGGTGTGCCCACGTCACGCATCATGATTCGTGGCGAATACGACAACCCGGGCGACGTGGTAGAGCCAGGAGTCTTGAGCGTGATCGCGGGGCACTCGAAGCCGGTCGCGATTCGTCTCGACCCTTTCAAACGTTGGCCAACGCGCAGTCGCCGCATGGCATTGGCCAATTGGATCGCGGACGCGGAAAACCCGCTGACGCATCGCGTCATGATCAATCGACTTTGGCATTGGCATTTTGGCCAGGGGATCGTGCGGACTCCAAGCGATTTCGGCCATCTCAGCGGTGGGCCGTCGCACAAAGATCTACTCGATTGGCTGGCCGTGCAGTTTGTCGAAAACAAGTGGAGCATCAAGGCAATGCACCGTTTGATGGTTAATTCCAGTGTGTATCGACAGTCGTCCGCCCATGACAATCCGCAAGCTTCGGAAGTGGATCCGGACAATCGATTGCTGTGGCGATTCAATCGTCGTCGGCTGGATGCCGAAGCGATTCGGGACAGCGTTCTCTACGTCAGTGGACGCTTGAACCCAGAGCAGTTTGGGCTGCCGATTTTTCCACCGTTACCCGGCGATGTTGCCGAAGCGGTCAAGTACAGCGAAAGCAAATGGGACACGCAATACGGACCGGAAGGTCGTAAACGGAGCATTTACATCTATCAACAGCGCACGCTCACCATGCCACTTATGCAGACTTTCGACGCGCTGGTTTGCGACGATTCGCGTCCGCGCCGACGCGCTTCGGTTACTCCACTGCAAGCGTTGGCGATGTACAATGGCGAATTCGTGAACGAAGAATCAAATCACTTTGCAACGCGGGTCAAGCAGCTTGCTGGCGAAGATCCGCAAGCGCAGATCAGAACCGCGTTCGTTCTGGCACTTGGACGAGTTTCTAACGACGCGGAAGCCAACCGTTTAGAACAAGTACTCAACTCGGCCGAATCGCCTGGCCAGGGACTCGTCGGAGTTTGTCGCATTTTGTACAACACAAACGAATTCATTTACATCGACTGAGTGTCGATGTGTAGCGAGACAGACCATGCACGAATTGCGGACCAACTCGCGTCGGACGTTTCTGTCACAGGCGTTTAACGGCATCGGTGCTTTGGCGCTCGGTGGATTACTTGCGGATCAGGCCCGTGCGGCGTCGCTGTCAACTGGATTCACGCCAAAACCTCCACACTTGTATGGCAAGGCCAAGCGATGCATCTTTTTGTTTATGCAAGGCGGTGTCAGTCAAATGGATTCGTTTGAGTACAAGCCGGTACTCAATCAGTTCCACGGCAAGCCCATTCCGAAAGTTCCCAGCATCGCCGGCGAGCTGCAGGGGCGGCTTTCTTTTCCACACGTTTGCGTCGGCAGCCCGTTCAAGTTTCGAAAGTTCGGCCAATCGGGGCGCTACGTGTCCGAGCTGCTTCCTCACTTGTCAAACCATGTCGATGAAATGGCGTTTGTGCATGGGATTAAGACGGACAACCAAAACCACGGCCCTTCGACGTTGCACGTGACAACCGGAAGTCAGTTTCCAGGCAGTCCGTCCGTGGGGTCGTGGGTTAACTACGGCCTCGGTAGTGAAAACCAGGACATGCCAGGTTACGTTGTGATTCAGGACCCGCGTGGAGCTCCGGTGAACGGTGCCGCCATTTGGGCCAATGGTTACTTGCCTGCCGCGTATCAAGGAACCCTGTTACGTCCAAAGGGCAGTCCGATCTTGAATTTGGCCCGGCCGCGGGGGATGTCATCGACAACACAACGGCGCGAGTTGGAGGCATTGCATTGGCTGAATCAGCAACATCTTCAACGTCGTCCCGGCGCCAGCGAATTGGAAGCTCGGATCGCCGCGTACGAACTTGCGTTTCGGATGCAAACCGCGGCTCCCGATTTGGTCAACGTCGCGGACGAGCCCGAACACATTCGCCGGATGTACGGCCTCGATGAAACAGACACGGCCGGTTTTGGGCGGCAATGTTTGCTGGCGCGACGTTTTGCCGAAGCCGGCGTGCGCTATACCCTGCTGATCCACGGCGTTCAGATCAATAGCGACAGTTGGGACGATCACGGCAACGTCCAAGGTGGCATGATCAAACATTGTCGCGAAGTGGACCGACCGATAGCGGGACTGTTGTCGGACTTAAAGCAACGTGGCCTTCTCGACGAGACGCTTGTTGTCTGGGCATCGGAGATGGGTCGCACTCCATTCAAGAATGGCAGTCTTGGCAATAAACCGGGACGGGAGCATAACTCGCACGCGCTCACGATGTGGATGGCCGGCGGAAATGTAAAAGGCGGAGCGACCGCGGGCGAAACCGACGAGTTTAGCCTTCGATCGATCGATGAACCGATCCCCATCCGCGAT
>CBDUAB010000078.1:0-8539 GCA_965365045.1 uncultured Planctomycetales bacterium | reverse complement strand
AGCGACAACCAACGTCGCGCCAATAGCGCCGCTTGGTCCGGCCTACTATCTACTACCATGGTTCGCCCCAATCGTCGTCGTCTGAGAAGCTGCCAGGCTGAGTGCCTCCCCAATCAAGATCGTATTGCCCCTCGGTAACGAATCGATGAAAAGAGGACCATGGCCAATCGCGAACGCGCTTTACTAATTCGTGCTTTCGTGGGTTCCAATGAATGTAGTCCACGCAACGGTCCAAATCCTCTTCGTCTTCGATAGTGTGTTCCCAGAACCTTGGTTGCCAAATGCCCCGTTCTCCCTTTGCTGCCTGCGCAGGCGTTACCTGAGCCTCCCGAAGGCCGCGTGCTAGCCAAGCCGACGTGAATTCTTCCTTGATTCGCTTCATGCGAAGAGAATAGTCGCTGTAGCCCGGCGGAAGCTGCATCACCAAGTGCCAGTGGTCAGGAATCAGAACGCTTGCCAATAATTGAAACTCATGTTTTTCACGTACCGTCTCGATGGCAAGACGTAGAAGTTCGCGGCCGTTATCAGTAGTGAGGATTGGTCGTCGACCGTACGCAACAACAGTAAAGTAAAACGTGCCACCAGGGACAAACCAACGTCGATAGTCAGACATGCCGGTACCACAATTGGTTTTGTTGCGACGAACCTTGCGAATCTGCGATAGGAATATCACATACGTGGCACTGTGATGAAGTAGGCCGTCAAAAAAGTAGGCCGGAACAAGCGGCGCGACACACGTTGTTTTTTTTTCGGAATGTTTCCACGCCGCGCGGTTCCGGCGGAATCACGATTGGACAGAGCGCTCGTGATTCATGCCGGAACAGCGCGGCGTGGAAGGCGACAACCAACGTCGTGCCAATAGCCGCCGCTTGGTCCGGCCTATAACGAACCCTCCGCACCCCTATTTTTGGCTGTCGAGCCACGCGGCGATGGCAACGCCCATTCGCGGCGCGGCGATCGGGGTGCGATTCATCAACGGCATTGCCACGCGAATCGTCCGCTCCGCCATGCTGCGATACTCGTCCTTTTGCAGCTTGTCCGCCAGGTACACCAGATTGCTGACGGTCGCCGAATTACCAGACGGACGAGCATTATCCATGAATTGTTTGCCGCGCGCGATGAGGGCTTCATGATCGCGCGATGTGAAAAAGAAGCCGCCGTTCTTGTCGTCCCAGAAAAGCTCAACCTGTTTGCGAGTCAGTTCGTCGGCCCGTTGCAGCCACTGCTGGTCGTCCGTTGCACGGTACAGGGCCAGCAAGCCGTCGACGAAGTTTGCGTAATCGTCGAGGTATGCGTTCAAGCGTGCTTCGCCCGCGCTGTAAGTGCGATACAACCGTCCGTCTTTGTCGCGCAGGTTTTCGAGCAAGAACCTTGCCGCCTTGCTGGCGCGGTCAATGTATTCAGGTTCTTTCAGGACTCGGCCGGCATCGGCCAAGCCGCGAATCATCATGCCATTCCAGCTTGTGAGGATTTTCGTATCGGTCAGCGGCCGAACGCGAACGTCGCGAGCAACCAGCAGCTTTTGGCGTTGAGGCGCCAGCACTTCGTGAAATCCGCCGTCTGCAAACTGGGCCTGCTTTCCCAACTCACTCCAATGCGTTTGCAGTTGCGGTATGTAAAATTCGTCCTCGAAATTCGGTTGATCTTGTTCGGCGTAAACGGCTGCAAACGTTTGGGCATCTTCAGCACCTAAAACTTCGTCCCAAGCTTCGCGACGCCAGCGATAGAATTTTCCCTCTTCGTGTTCCGAATCGGCGTCAAGCGCGGAGTAAAACGCTCCTTCCGGAGAAGTCATCTCGCGGTTGAGAAACTCCATCATGTCGGTAAGGATGAGTTCGTACTCTTTTTCGCCGGTAATCTGGAACGCCTCGGCATAGACGCTGGCTAACTGACCATTGTCGTAAAGCATCTTTTCAAAGTGCGGGATATGCCAATATCGATCGACTGAGTAGCGATGAAAACCGCCGCCAAGGTGGTCGCGCAAGCCGCCCATCGCCATGCGGTCGAGCGACGTCACCAACATCTTAAGAGCGTCCGCATCATTTGTTCGCTGGACGCGATCGACAAGAAAAGACAGGTTTGGCGTTTGCGGAAATTTTGGCTGCCGGGGATCCGTGGAACCAAAGCCGCCGTAGGCCGCGTCAAATTGATCGGCCATGGCCGCTTGGATTCTGGTCAGTAGCGTATCATCCGGCAGCTTGTGATTGGCCAATTCGGTCGAATCCGAGCCTTCCATCTGCTCCACGATGGCATTTGTCAATCTATCCGCGTACTGGTGCAAATCCGTTGCGTCTTCTTTCCACGCCTGTTCAACACGTTGAATGATACTGAGGAAACCTTTTGCACCTGGGCGATCTCCATCGCGGGCAGGGAAATAAGTGCCGCCAAAAAACGGTTTACCATCGGGCGTGAGAAACAGCGACAACGGCCAACCGCCGCGTTGGGTTATCATCTGCACGGCCATCATATAGATCGCGTCAACGTCGGGGCGCTCCTCGCGATCGACTTTGATGCACACGAAATTATCATTCATGAACGTGGCGATTTCGTCATCGGTGAACGACTCGCGTTCCATGACATGGCACCAATGGCAACTCGAGTAGCCGATCGAGAGAAAGATCGGCTTGTTTTCACGCTTTGCCTTGGCCAAGGCCTCTTCGCCCCACGGATACCAATCGACAGGGTTTTCCGCGTGTTGCAGCAAATATGGGCTGGTTTCCTTGGCCAGGCGATTGCGGCGCCGCGTACCGGTAGCTGGCTGCGATGGTGCTTGGGCAACCGCGGCGGGAGTTTGCTGGGCGACCGGAACTGCCTTTCCCAATGGCAGCTTCGTTGATTCTTCGACACCGACCGCATCCGTCGTATTCCGTGGCGCGTCAACAGCGGAACTTGTGCGCGAACAACCGGGCACCAAAGTGGCTGCGGACAAACAGAGAAGTAGGCAAACGAGCCATAAAAACGGTTTTTTTAGAATAAAAAACGCTGCCGAGCGAAGAAACGCCGCTGACGGAATAAACAAACGCGACCGGGTCATATCGTTAAGTGCTGACTTGGTCTCCTGCGTTTTCAACGAGCGCATGGGGTGAGTCTGTAGTCGCATGTAATTTGGTATCCTCATCCGCATGCAGCGTGGTTTTCTCGAGCGATATCTTGGTCGATCCAGCGGCCGAATCATCGAACTCGGAAAGGACATGAGCATCGTCGTCATCATCTGTCCAGTCACCATAGACGGCGCGGAAGGTGACGGTACCCACCGTCAGCAATTCACCAGGACACAGCTCGCATTCAGAAATGCGTTCCTTGCCCACGAACGTGCCGTTTAAGGAACCAAGATCGCGAACGATCAGATGTCCATCGTCGGCTAAAATCTCGCAATGACGGCGACTCACTAGCGGATGCCGAAGTGTGATATCGCAGTCACTTCCGCGGCCAATGACGGACGGATAAGTCAACGGCACTTCGCCGTATTTCGTATCACCCCCGACAACAACTAGTTTTGCTTTGATCATATTTCCAACGAGTATCAAGTAGCTGGCCGTCTTTGAGTTCAGACTGTAGCGCGGATTTAAGTCTATCGGTCGGAATCGGCCCGGGCAAGTCAGACGGAACACGTCGAGCTGTCTTTCGCGAGTCTGCAGTGATGCGTTAAACTTCATCAGGGCATGGGTTTACGGTGACTGCGGTCACAACGAAATGGCATTTATTCGCGGAATTCGTGTGGTATTTTGAGATACTGGACGGAAATCAAGTACCCTTGCAAGATAAGTGTTTGAAAATATAATTCTGTACCTCCAATTTGCTTATAACACGAGAATTTGCTTGTAACACGAGCGCGGGTGTAGCTCAGTTGGCAGAGCACAACGTTGCCAACGTTGTTGTCGTGGGTTCGAATCCCATCACCCGCTCTTTTATTGAACCGACAGCTCTGATCGGCGCGGGTAGGCCGGCGGAAGACAGGCCTTCACCTTCTTCGATCGACTCTTATGCGAATTCGGTCTCGATGAGACCTTGGTGAATTTGCAACCATTGCTCGTCAACCAAATACTCGTCAACCAGAAACACAATTAATTGCAATCTAGTGGCCGGGAGATAATTGTATGACGTCGGATACTGATCTTGCGGATGCTTCGGAACCAGAGCAAGACGAAAAACAAGAACTTGATCTCACGATTGACATCGCAAGCCCGTCGGCTTGCCAGCGTCATGTGACGGTCACGGTTAGCCGCACCGATATCGACCGCTACTTTGATGAGGCATACAGCGAGATGATGCCGAAAGCCAACATTCCGGGTTTTCGGCCGGGTCGCGCTCCGCGAAAGCTTGTCGAGAGCCATTTCCGTAAGGATGTGGCGGAGCAGATCAAAGGATCGCTGCTGTTAGACAGCATGACTCAGGTTACCGAGGGTGAGACATTCTCGGCAATCAGCGAACCAGATTTCGATTTCGACGCAGTGGATGTTCCGGAAGAAGGGCCGCTGACGTTTGAGTTTGACATCGAAGTGCGGCCTGAGTTTGATATGCCGAAATGGAAGGGGCTCAAGCTCGACAAGCCGGAAAAGAGTTTTACCAAGGCCGACGTCGACGAGCATCTGGCCACGATCCTTGAGCGCCATGCGATGCTTGAACCTTATGACGGTGCTGCCGAGGAAGGCGACTATCTCATTTGCAACATGAGATTCGAGCACAATGGCAATCAAGTTGCCAATGCCGAAGAGCTTTCGGTTCGCCTGCGTCCGATACTCAGCTTTCCAGACGGCGAGCTCAAAGATTTCGACAAACTAATGAAAAGTGCTACGGCAGGGACAAACAAAAAAGCCAAAGTTACCCTGAGCACCGAAGCTTATGAGGAAGAACTGCGCGGCGAGGAGGTCGACGTCGAGATCGAAGTGCTGGAAATCAAGCGACTGAAGCTGCCTGAGTTGAGTGAAGGTCTGTTGGGAAAACTTGGCGGATTTTCCACGGAGGGCGAGATGCGTGATGCGGTTCAAAGTGAACTTGAGCGACAGTTGACGTATTTCCAACACCGGCGCACTCGCGAGCAAATTACTGCGTTGCTCACGGAATCCGCTGATTGGGAATTGCCTCCTGAATTGCTCAAACGTCAAGCGAGTCGTGAGGTGGAACGGGCAATTATGGAACTACGATCCAGCGGATTTAGTGACGAGGACATTAAAGCTCAGGAGAATTGGCTGCGGCAAAACAGTCAGGTATCGACGGCCAAGGCACTCAAGGAGCATTTCATCCTGGAGCGAATCGCCGAGGACGAAGAACTCGAGGCGTCGGACGAAGATTACGAAAAGGAAATCAAGATGATGGCTATGCAAGGTGGCGAAAGCCCACGTGCGGTACGCTCGCGCATCGAAAAGCGTGGCTTGATGGACGCCTTGCGGAACCAAATCATCGAGCGCAGGGCGATCGACCAAATCACGTCACAAGCGACGTTTAACGAAGTCGAGTACACGCCCGACAAGGCGGTTCGGTCGGCGGTCGACTTTGCGATTGCTGGCACTCCGCCAGCCGAAATCCCCGAAGCTAAGCATGGCGGCGACGAACGTTCCCTGAAACAGCCGGTGGACCGCACGTGACGCGTGTAAAGTGTCCACAGCTGCCGCCATGCTACCGCTTCTTGACCGTTGCGATTCCCGCTACGACGGAAAACGCCTACAATTGCTCTACATCATGAAGCACGTTGTTGCGGTTGCTTTGCCAGCATCGCTGGCAATCGAATACATCGTTTCGGCAGTTTCTTCGAAAAGAGCAATCGACAACACTGTGAGAATTTTGGAATAATCAGCGCGCCTGCGTGCCGGGCGCGGCAGTCGGAGGCGCGTTGCTGATTCCTAGCGGCAGGGCACTCCGTTTCGCCTTTGTTAGAGGACATTACGAGCATGACAATATCGCCAACGTTTTCACCTTTGCAGGCACAGGCTTATGCCGAATATCAGCGTCAGCGTCAATTGACACTGGGCGACCTGTTGCTGGAAAACCGCATCGTGTTCCTGCAAGGTGAAATTCACGACGGAAACGCCAACGAATTGGTGATGAAGCTACTCTATTTGCAGAGCCAGAATCGCAAAAAGGATATTCACTTTTACATCAATTCACCCGGCGGTAGCGTAACTGCCACGCTGGCCATCTACGATACGATGCAGATCCTCTCGTGTTCCGTGGCCACCTATTGCGTTGGCTTGGCTGCCAGCGGTGGTGCCATTTTGCTGGCTGGCGGAAGCGCCGACAAGCGATTCGCTCTCCCACATGCCAAAGTGATGCTTCATCAACCGTACGGCGGCGTGGGTGGACAAGTCAGTGACATTGAGATCCAAGCCGACGAGATTTTCAAGACGCGAGAAGTGCTCAATCAACTTTTGTCCGAACACACCAAGCAACCCGTCGAGAAGATCGCCAAGGACACCGATCGGGATTTCTACTTGAACGCCCAACAAGCACTTGAATATGGCGTTGTTGACGAAATCGTGTTCAAGCCAACGGAAGACGACGAGGAAGAATAAAGCCAACAACCAGTTAACGGCAATCTGCTATTGAGATTGCCGCAATTCGAGGAGCAGTTATGCCTTTGATACCTTACGTAGTTGAAAGCAACGGCCGTGAAGAGCGCGTCTACGACATCTATAGCCGATTGTTGAAAGATCGAATCATTTTTCTTGGTTCGGCGATCAACGATGAAGTCGCAAATTCGGTTGTCGCACAGATGCTCTTCCTACAATCGGACGATCCGAAATCCGATATTCAGATCTATATCAACTCGCCGGGCGGAAGCGTCAGCGCGGGTTTGGGCATTTACGACACCATGCAGTTTGTCAGCTGCGATGTTGCAACCTATTGCGTTGGCCAGGCCGCTTCGATGGGCGCGGTACTGCTGTCCGCCGGCGCCGCCGGCAAACGTCTGGCTTTGCCTAACTCGCGAATCATGATTCACCAACCGCTGGCCGGGATGCAGGGAACGGCCGAAGACATCATGATTCATGCCAAAGAATTCAAAAAGATAAAGCAGCGACTCAACGAGATTCTGCTCAAACATACTGGCCAGGCGTTGGAAAAAATCGAAGCCGATACGGATCGCGATCGCTTTATGACCGCCACCGAAGCAATGGAATACAAACTGATCGACAAAGTTATCGAACACATGGAAACAAAGAGCAAATAACTTTGCCAACTTCGGCCTCTCGGGGCAACGGTGTGCCTGGCCGACAGACTAAGCTTATCGATTCACGGTTCTCGTCAGTCCACTATCCTTATCAGTTCAACGTACCCAGCGACCGTTCGGGTACACCATCACGTTCGTGATTTACACATAAACGAGATTCGCATGGATGCGCGCCAAATGTTGCGATGGTTATGTTTACCCATCGCCTTGATAGTTCTTGGTCCAGGCTGCGTCACGCCTGATCCATCTGTTGATTTGCTCGAGGGCGAGCTGCGCTGGATGGAAGACCAACTCTACATGCTCGAAGATGAGCTGCAACAAAAATGCGATCAGCTGGCGGCCTGCCGCCAAGGATCGACCGTCGACGGCGATCACCAAAGGCCAAAACCGGCGCGGCCTTGGAATGTGCCACAGCTGGATTCCGAGACCTTACCACCTCCTAGCATCGGCGCTCCGGAAATCATCAGAAGTCCCGATGCATCCACCCCGGCCAACACACCCAGTCATGATGCGACTGATCGCCAGCAAGGCAATTCGGAGCCTGACGGTCCCGAGTGGTTACCGGACAAAATGGACGACTTCGACCTCGGCGTACCTGAAATCGTATTGCCACAACCGGAGGCCATACGAGGCGAGCGACCCCAATTCGAAACACCGCCCACGCCTCATCCCGCCGATGCCCAACCTCCCGCCGACACGGAAGGTGGTTCGGCTGAATACCAAGCGACACCGCTGTTACTCGGCAAGGCGGTTCACCACATCAAGCTTAATGCGAAACGCTTCTCTTCTCATAACACGATCAGCGATCAAGACGAAGAAAAACTGCTTGTAGTTGTCGAACCACTTAGTGAACAAAATGAATACATCGAATTGTCTGCTCCCATGACAGTGTTGGTCGAAGATGCCGACAAGGAAGGATCGTCGGCATCGTTAGGTCGCTGGGAATTCAATGCCTTGCAAACCGGACGAACATTGCGCGAATCGAAAATGGGCCGCGGTATCCACCTGAATCTTGATTGGCCTCGCGATCTGCCGTTGGTCGATAACCTGCGCGTCTCCGTGACGTATGCGACTTTGGATGGCACGCAACTCGAGGCAGAGGAGCTATTGCATTCCGATAGCCAAAAGAATTCCATCGCGGGCTGGACGCCGGCCGCAAAATCGCGGCAGCAGACCGTCGTTGGACAACCCAAAAACGATCCGTTTATGTTGACCGAACAAGATCAGGAACAATCCGTCGGGGCCGTATTCAAGACTGTCCCGATTCCGGCCGAGCCGACTCCCGCGATTAATACTCCGGTCAAATTAGTGAGCCGCGACGCCAATGCAGATCGGAAGAGCACACGTCTGAACTCCAGTCACGCCAATATCTCG
>CBDUAB010000077.1:0-8544 GCA_965365045.1 uncultured Planctomycetales bacterium | reverse complement strand
TCGCATGCAATCGGCGGCTCCAGAAGCCCTGCAGATTAAAACCGAACCGCGGCAACTGATCGCCGATGCCTGGACAGAGTATCTATTGGGTTCTGTCTCCGACCATTTACAAGGCAGCGTGTTATTGGCGGCCAGCGATGATGCTATCGAATTGATTGCACGTCATCGAAGTGCGTTGGAGGAGAAGTTTCTGTTAGATGACTCCAATCCGCAGGCGCAGCTTTGCATGCTCAACAAACTGCAAACTTACCGCGCCGCCCGATCGGCTGGAGTGCCCACGCCGCGATTTTGGTCCGCGAGTTCTTTACAGCAGGTTGAGGCGGTACGTGACGAGCTGGTTTATCCACTATTGATCAAGCCCGAATTGTCGCACGTTTTCTTTGCTCGCTTTCACAAAAAGTATTTGGTCGTGAACAATTACGGCGAGCTGGTAAACACTTTGAAGCAACTGGCCGACACAAATATTGAGTTCTTGTTGATGGAGTATATCGAGGGCGCGGACGACCAACTATGCAGTTATTACACGTACCTAGACGCGGACGGAATGCCGTTGTTTCACTTTAGCAAACGTGTCATTCGCCGTTACCCGATACATGAGGGTATCACCTGTTACCATGTGACGGATCATAACGATGAAGTGCAAGAGCTGTCGCTGCAACTTTTTGCGAGTGCTGGCTTGCGTGGTTTGGCCAACGCGGAATTCAAACGCGACGCGCGTGACGGCAAGTTGAAACTGATTGAGTGCAACGCTCGCTTCACCGCGGCCAACGGTCTCGTTGCCGAATCAGGGTTCGACTTGGGGCGGTTCGTATACAGTCGCCTGATTGGGCAACCACAAGCGGACATGCTCGAATACCAGGACGAGATGCGGCTTTGGTATCCGCTCGAAGATTTTCTAGCGTTCTGTCAACTGTACCGACGGGGTGAATTAACCTTTTCTCAGTGGCTGAAAAGTTTGATGCACCGCAAGCTGCTTCCCGTCTTCCGTTGGACGGATCCATTACCGAGTCTCGTCGGCAGTTTTGATCGTATCCATCGGTACCTTAAGAAACTGTTTGTCACCAAGTCTCAGGGCGGTCAACAGCAAGGATCAACAGCCGCCGTGCGTCCAACACGCCAGAAAACCTGAGTGTTTCTGTTGAGAATCACTGCCCAAGGAAGAATCACTTCCGCACGCGCACCTCGATTTGATCCGATCATTAAAAGACAACTCATGGCTGACAAAACGATCATATACGTCATCGGGGCCGGTCGTTCGGGGACTACCCTGCTCGATGTGATGCTCGGAAATGCCAGTGATATCTTCAGTGCCGGAGAACTCAATCGCTATTGCAGAACGAAAGGAATCCAAGCGGGGCTGGACCAGAGTTCGGAGCGAACCCGATTCTGGCGAGATTTTTCTGAACAATTTTCACCGAAGTATGATCTGGATCGACAAGAAAGAATTCACCGCGAGATCGAATACCATTCTGGACTAGTCAAGCGACTGGCCAATCGCATGAACCGGGATCACTACCGGGAGTTTCAGGACTTTGAACGTGATTTCTTTGACGTCCTTTTCAGTCGTATTGACGAATCAATGGTCGTGGATTCTTCCAAGTATCCAGGTCGGGCGCTGGCCCTTTCTGACACCCTGCCCTACCGTCTTTGCCTCATCTACATCACACGTGACCCGGTACGAGTCGTCCATTCCTACACCAAAACTGATAGGCATCTTCCCACCAAGAGCTGGGGAGAGGCCAATTGTCATTACTTCTTAATCAACCATTTATGCAAACGTGTATTAAAGCAATTGCGCAAGAAACATCCAGTGGTTGAAATTCGGTATGAAGATCTCGTAAGCCAACCAGAAGCCACGTTGCGTCGACTTGCAAACGCTTTTGACGTCGACCTTAGTTCAGTCATCGACAAAGTTCGACGCGACGAATTCTTGCGGGTAGGCAATCTTTTCGCTGGTAACACTTTACGTATGCAAGAGAAAATCAAGCTCCAGCGAGAGTTGAGCACCTATCCAAACAGTTTTCGCAACCGTGTCACGCGCATGATCAACATGACTGTTTACAAGTGAGGGTTCGGACTCATGCGGAAGAGAATCTCCGCACAGCGATCCGCTAAAACCGCCGCCAGCGTTTTGTGCCCGCACTCGGAAAGATAATCGCTGTGTTTCGCCCATTGCCGATCGCCGAAGCGCTCACGATGTCGTGGTAACAACTCGGAATAAGTTACGCAGGGGACAGCTAGCTGTTGGAAGTGCCGAGCCAAGCGATCATGCAACTGTGCTTTCTGTAAAAAACGATTGCTGTCAACGGCTTGACAATCGTTTCCTTGCTCGGGAAACAGAACGACGATACAGGGCACGTGGTCGGAGTTACAGAGTTTTAGAATCGTCTCCCATATCAGCAGTTTCTCGTCGAAGACCTCCGCGGTTACTTCAGCCAATTCGTGAGTTTCAATTGCCGACATATCCGTTTTCTGCGTATCGTTCACAGCGCGCGTTGCTCGCTGAACCTGCGCATTCAGTTGGGGTCTGCGGAGCATGGACCAACCAAGCATCGCCAGACAAGAGTTTGTTTTCAAGTATTTTCCAACGTTTCCCGATGCAGACAAGAACGGCTCGTCGATCAAGCGACCATCGTCGTGCCGCCAGGCAATGCCCACTTCGTCAGTGAAATCGTTGCCAGTGTAAATGCCAAGCACGACCAAATCGGGATCAAAACGACTTACGTAGTGGCGATACATATTTAGATGAATCACCGGTCCCGTCCCGGGGATGCCGAAGTTCAGGACTTCCGTGTTTGGGCCTTGATCGCTGGTGCGCTGATTGAGCGCTGCCTCAAAAAGCGTACGGAAATGCGATTCAGCCTCAACTTGCACGGCGGCCGTCAGCGAGTCGCCGATCAGCGCGACTCGTTTCGTACGGTGCGGCTTCGCGATGTCGTATTCAGGAAACCGAAAACCGTGCGAATTGATCCGCAACAGCGTAAAGTCGGACCCACCGGCGTAGTACGATTTTCCCACCCAATTTGGAGTGAAAGTCGTGCGGGTGTGCGCGTCATGGAGACAGGGCGGTTGCTGAATAAAAACGTTGACGTGACGGTATCTTCGCTTCCAGGGTCTTTCATCTTCGGTAACGCGCAACGCGAATTCGGCAATCAGTACCGCGAACGCAAAACTCAGAAAAAGAGCGACGCAGCGCCGTGAATAACGATGGAGAGCCAATGGTACAACCTGCATGAAAACAAAACCTAGCCTTTTGAACGGTGATCAAACATAATTCCTATGCACATGAAAATCAAACATTTGCCCGCAACAGATCAATGTGTGGACTAAGCGGTTTGAACGCTAAACTCGTCATTGTCGTCACGGTCACCACAACAGTGGCCGTCATCATTGCTTCCGTTACCAAACAACTCGGATCATGGCTCGGTTGGTTTCGTGATGCGGATCGACTGGCAATTGTTAGTGGATTATCCCAGACCAACTTGTTACTGGTTTCGATTCTGTCGTTAGGCATCGCATTTCGCCGTCTTCGCCGCCACGACGATAAAGCACGAGATTGGTTCGTCTGGCTACTAATCAGCGTTGGCACGCTTTTTCTATTCGCGGATAGCGCACTGGGCGTGAATGAATGGATCGAGACGAAGTTCGAGCGGATATTAGGCATCTCAGATACTCGCTGGACACGTCGCATCGACGACGGACTAATCGCGATTGGCGGCATGATCGGTATTGGTGCGATCTGCTATTGGCGGACCGCTTTCTCAGAGACTCGCGAATCTGCTTTATTGTTTGGTACGGCCGTCGTCCTCTTATCCGCGATGATGCTGCTGGATCTAACCACGGACCAGCTAGATCTCCTCATGCCCGACTTCGGGCAAACCGAATTCACAAAGCTAACACGTGGCGCTATTGAATTACTAGAAGATACGCTGATGCTGACCGGCGAAGCACTGCTAGTCATCGGCACGTTCATCGCTTTTCAAGCCTCTGGTCGCCGATCCTAGGCATTCAGCCCGGAGCTATTCGCGCGTCCGTGGGGGCTCGCTGGGACTCGACCGCCAGCCATTCAATACACAGCTTCGTGTTGAGCGTTTGAGAACTCCGGATCCGGCGATGATCGCGTCGATTTCCGAGAAGTATGGGGGCGGCAGTTTCACCCATGTCGCGCCTACTTGCGGTGACATCTGCAATTACGGTAGATTCCTTAGTTCGCGGCACCGAATAAACTCATTACTACTACCAATTGGACGTTGATGATGGCTAAACAATTACTATTCTACGAAACAGCGGTTCCCGTCAGTGTGGCAAGACATCGTGATTTGAGTGTTGATCGAGTTAAATATGAATTTGCGGCAAGTGTCAATTCCGTGCCATTGACGGCGGTGGAGATACCCCGCGCGGCGCGCGAGTACACGATCGTGTTTGCCGGTGAGGACGAGGTAACGCCGATCGCCGTGGTCGGTGTCGAAGGGAACGAGAACGTCTACGTTTCCGAGGATGGAACCTGGAACGCCGATTACGTACCCGCCTTTGTGCGGCGTTATCCGTTTGTGTTTGCCCTCAGCGAAGATGGAAAGCAATTGACACTATGTGTCGATGAAAGCTGGGGTGGTTGCAACAATGAGGGCAAAGGCGAGCGACTATTTGACGAGAAGGGCGAGCGCACGCCCTACCTCACCGAGATGCTGAGCTTCCTGGAAAAGTATCAGGCACATTTCAACCGGACGCAGGCCTACTGCAAAAAACTCAAAGAGCTCGATTTGCTTGAGCCAATGAAGGCCGACTTCACATTGCCGGACGGAACTAAAAAGTCGTTGGTCGGGTTCAAAGTGGTCAATCGCGACAAGCTCAAAGCGCTTGCCGCCGATAAGCTTTCTGAACTTGCACAGTCCGATGAGCTTGAGCTGACGTACAATCACTTGCTTTCAATGAACAATTTCGCGCTGATGCTGAATCGAGTCCAACGGCCAGTGGCTTCGGAAAGTTCAGCTGCGGAAAGTGCAGCTGACGACGACGCGCCGCAGCCCGAGGAGTCGAAAGCAAAAGAGACGTAAATCGAAATCATCGTGGACGGATTTTGGCTCCGGTCTGCCAAGTGGACGGCGTCTCCCAGGCATCTAATCGTGACCCGAAGCGTAAGCTTGCGCGTTTTGAAGTTGCGCTTCGGGTGCCTAGCTGTCCGTTTCGTAAGTCCTTGGGCAGTTTTAGGAGGCTTGGAGAAAGCAGAGCGGGAGGGGGTCGGGAGTCTTTTTCGACCAACATGCTTATCATGTGCATAATCTCTGACCGAAAAAGACTCCCGACCCCGTATGCTCGCCACTTCGTAGGCACTTACGAAACGGACATCTAGTGCTTCGTCGCAGGTAAGAGATTAATCGGCGTTACTTCCGCCGGAGACCGCCTTCTTTTCCTTTTCGAACCACTCGTGTTCCGGGCGCGCGAGGATGTCATCGATCACAGTGTTCACGGCCTGCGCTTTGTCAGCCGCGCCGCTTTCCGCAGCGTGATGAGCGATTTCGCGGGCTTGAGGAATCAGCTCTTGATAGAACCGTTCGGCCACTTCGTACATGCCATGCCAATGCGCGTAGTCAGGAGCCATCATCGATGCCCCGTGCCGCGCGCGACGACCTTCGTGGTGCCAAAGATAGAACCAGGTCCATTCAATCTCCTCATCGAATTGCGTGGCAGTGATGAGTTCCTGTTCACGTAGCACCGCCATGATCTTTTGTCCCGGCTTGGCAAATTTCTCGTTGTAATTGATGACAAAGTCGTCGTACTGTTTGTAAAAGGCATTAACGTAGTTGTCTGTATGGCAATGTAAGCAGACCTGCTTCATCGAACTACGCTTATCCTCCCAAGAGCTGACAACCAGTTTTTGGCGTTCCGTCGGATCGGTCTCCTTGACCACCTGGCCGTTTTTGTCCGTGTCCATTACTAAGCTTACGGGTGGGCGATTTGTCCACGAAAGGCGTTCGCCCGGATCGTGCGTCACTTTTCCGTCGTTGCGCGAATGTCCTGACATGTGGCATGTCGCGCAGGTGGGCGCTTGCGTGTAGTCCTCACCCAACACCCAGTGATGCGCGTCTAGATTCATGTGTTCCTTGAGATCTCGAAATGCCACGCCGTGTTTGGACTCTTCATAGATTTCCTTTTGCGGATGGTCGGGGCCTAGGTGACACTTGCCGCAGTTCTCGGGTTGACGCGCGCGGCGTGGCGAAAAATCGTGGCGGGAATGGCAGGCGGAACAGGAACCGAGCGATCCGTCGAGGTTCAGCCGACCAATACCAGTATTCGGCCAACTGCTTGCATCGAGAATCGGCTGTCCCTTTGCATTTTTCTTGATTAACGACACGACTTGCAGATTCGTCGGCTTGCCGTTCTCATCGATTTCGAGCTCGTCCACGGTGATGAGGGTGCCGTCCTTGGCTTCCAGGGCTACTTTGCTGCCATGACATTGTTTGCAACCGACGTTGACACTTGCCATCCCGTTGACCATGGTTTCGTCGCGGCCGGGAGTAGGTGAATGCGGATTGAAGGGAACGCGCGCACCTTCGACAGTTTCCGCCAAAAAGTTATCGAGCGAGGCCAAGATGTTGCCAGCCTTGGCATGGTGGCTCGCGGCAAACTCGGCCGTCTCGGTCGCGTGGCAGCGTGAGCAGTCTCTCGGCGTCACAATGGTCGCGATCGTCGCACCGTAATGGTCGAACGCATCGGCATCATGCTTCTCCGCTTGGTGGCATTCAACACACCCAACACCTTTTTCGGCATGTGTGCTGCCCTTCCAGTGGTCAATGATGCCGGGTGATAACTGCACGTGGCAATCAACACATTCCTTGGAACTCACGGGAATGGAAACCGCATGCGTCGTCAAACCGGCTTCGCGGCTCCTACGGGCAACCTCCAGCCATTGCACAAAAACTAACGACAATAGGAACACCGCGGAGAGAAAAGCAATGATCCATTGTTTGGTTTGTAGTTTCATATTCTTTCTCGTCCTCGTAGTCGTTATTTCTTTACGGTTCCTTATTGATTGGTCAGTCCGAAAGACTGGTGCATCAATAACTGTCGTAGGACAGGTTTTCAACCTGTCCAGACAGGATGAAATCCTGTCTTACAAAAGCGACACTATTCGATGCGAAAATCCTAATCAATCAAACACGCGGGAAATCAGTGTTCCGCCGTAGACTTTGGGTTTTGGTCATTCAAACTTTGAATATCGAAATCATTTCAGATTTAGTGCTTCGAATTTGAACGCGAGAATCCAGAAACATCGCGCTCGGTACCTACTCAGTGTGCGACTACGGCCTCCCAAATGGTGAACCCAATCAGCAGAAACGTGGCGACAATTCCAATGTAGACGCTAATGTCTTCCGAACCTGTAATCTTTCGTAACGCCGCGTCAATCCAAGGCCAAAGGAACATGGCGGCCAGAATGAATCCCGTGCTCAGGACAGCAAATGTCAGCGAAAACAACTTGAGCCAACGAAAGGACACGTAGAAAAACCATTCGGGCTTGATTTCCTCTGGCGTAATGAGCGGATCCGCTTTCGGCCCCATGGTTGCGGGAAGAATCGTTGCTAGCGCACTTAGCAGAATCATCAACACCAAGCCGACCATGATCTCGGTCAATAGATGATCTGGAAAGAAACTGAAGTGCTTTGGCTCATCAGGTGTCTCGTCTTCAAAGCGCAACTCAGTCACACCATGGAGGCGGATGAACGCGATGTGTATCGCGACGAGCAGCATAATGGTTGCTGGCAGCACCGCCGCGTGCAGGATATAGAACCGCGACAGGGTCCGCACATTGTACGCGTCACCACCCAAGAGCATTTGCTTAGCGATACCGCCAACAACTGGAACGGAGTTACTAATATTTGCCGCGACCGTTGCGCCCCAATAGCTGAGCTGTTCAAACACCAGGCTGTAACCCGTAAAACCCGTCAGCAATGTGCACATCAATAGGCACATCCCGATGACCCAGTTCAACTCGCGCGGGCGCCGATAGGCTGCGGTGAAATAAACACGCATTTGATGTAGGATGACCGCCGCGATCATCAATGTGGCACCCCACTTGTGCAAGCTGCGAATGTACCATCCCAGCGTCGCATCATGGGTGATGTAGCGGACCGACTCGTAGGCGGCCTGCGGCGTGGGCTGATAGAAAAACGCGAGTAGGATCCCGGTAACGATCTGCACCACGAAGAGATATGCGGGCGTACCCCCGAGACAGAACCACCACCGTTTTAGGTGATTTGGCACGGGTTCGTTCGTCAACTCTCGCAGCTCGACACCACTAACCGGGACTCGCTCCGAAATCCATTCAGCGACTCGTCCCACGCTCATCCCTCCTGCGAAATCGATTCATACGGTGTTTCGATATACAGCAATCCTTGGGCTACTCGCAGTGGAAATCGTGTCAGCTCTTGGCCCGCGGTTGCCGGCGGGCCGGCCGTGGCCTTTCCGTGACGATCAAATGCGCCGTTGTGGCAAGGACAGAAAAAACGATCTTGGCTCGACTGCCAATGGACTTGGCAGCCCAAATGG
>CBDUAB010000076.1:0-8581 GCA_965365045.1 uncultured Planctomycetales bacterium | reverse complement strand
GCACCAACGATGGGAATGCCACCCAACCGCGCCCCCTGACGATCCGCGGTGCGGTCGAGAAAGCCGATGATTTGATAGGGAATGTCGGGGTGCGATTGAAGCTGATGGGCGACGACGCCGCTATTGTGGTCGGCACCCACCATCAACGTGACCTTCCGGTCCTTCTTGCCGAGCGTTATCCAAAGACCTTCTCGATAAAACCGCCAACTTGACCTCAGCGTACCAATCAAAACAGCGGTGATAATACCATCGAGGACAACGACCGTACGAGGGATAAGGTTGTCGAGCACGTAGTGGTTCAACAGCACTAGGGTCAGTAGGGCAAAAATCGTGGCCCTTGCCAGTGCCAACAAATCGGCAAACGTGACGTAACGCCACCAACCGTGGTAATGTTTGAGCAAATAAAAGATGATCAGCTTGATCGCGACGATCAAAGGTAGGCTGGCCGTTAGCCTGAAAACCAAGTGGGGTGGAATTTGGAAATCGAATCGCAGTGCGAAAGCAAGCCAAAACGCAGTCGCGAAAATCAACGCGTGGCCAAACGCAAGCAGCCAGACACGATATTTCAATGCGAACCGCGACAAGATGCGACCAGCGCTAAACGTTGATCGCCTGACGCGCGAATCTCCGTTCGGTTTCGGGGCAACGGTCACCGAGGCAGGGAGGTCCTGCTTCTGATTGTCTGCACCAACGTTGTCCGGAGAGTGAAAGCTCATTAAAGAAATCTAGCTAGCTACTTTGCCGCCGGTTTCTCCGCCGACAGCAATTCGATCGGTCCGTTTGTCGCACCGTTACCAGAAGGCACTTCTTCTTTGACTTCTTCCGTGTAGCCACGGAAGCCAAATCCATACCCGTAGCCGTATCCGTATTTCCGCTTGCCGTAGCCAAGATTGTTATTGTCGACACCATTCACGATCACACCCAACACGTTGGCGTCGATGCTCTCCAGCATTTCACTCGCCCGAACGGCGGCAATCTGAACGCCTTTACGCATGCGAATCGCGAGCATGACACCGTCAACCCGGGCAGCCACGGCGCAGGGATCGGTGACAGCCAAGATCGGGGGCGTGTCGATCAGTACGAAATCGTATCGCTCGCGGACAACGTCGAGTAATTGCTTGAACTCAACGGTGCTAAGTAGTTCGGAAGGATTGTGCGGGCGCTTACCGGCCGGCATAACATACAAATTGTCGATAGCCGTTTCCAACGTCGCATCAACCGGATCTCCTTTTCCCGACACAACGGCCGCCAACCCGGGCGTCGATTTTCCGCTGACTCCCAACAGCTTCGGCAGGTTTGGTCGCCGAAAATCGGCATCCAGGACGAGGACGCTTTTGCCCGATTTGGCAATTGCCACTGCCAGGTTCGCCACAATAGTTGATTTGCCGTCGCCGGGGACCGGACTGGTGATTTGGATGACCTTACAGTCTTGCCCCGATGTACTGAAGTACAAGGAAGTACGTACTCCGCGAAACGCCTCGGACAAATGAGACGATTCCTGGTGAATCGTACACATGATCGGGGCAAACTCGGGATAAGCGTCCGAGATCACCTGCTGGCTGCGTTTGATGAGTGGAATGTGACCAACAACGGGTACACCCAAAGTGTGGCGAATTTCATCGAGACTGCGAAACGTGTCTTCCGCTCTGTCAACAAACCAAGCCAATCCGCAACCGGCGAACGAACCCAAAAACAATGAAGCGATCAGCACACGTAACAGATTTGGTGCAATCTGAACACCCAACTCCGCTTCGGCAACAATCTCCATCGTGTCACCGCCATGCTCGGTCAGCAAATGGATTTCATCCAGCTGGGCAACCACCGCGTCGTAGAGTTTTTCTGTCCGTTCTTTGTCACCACGTATTTGTTGATATTCGGCAAGCGACGTTTGAATGATGTTCGCCTCGTTTTGTTCGCTCGCAAAGCGCTCGGTTAGCCGCTCAATCTGGCGGTCCAAGCTCTCCAGCTCAGCCCGCATCGTTTCAACGTAGATGTCAACGTATTCCTGTTTGCGCAGCTCGGGGTCCTTTATGCTCTCGAGGTTTTTGTTGAGCGGTGACTGCTCCTTGGCAACCGCCTTTTGCAGCAATTCGTTGACCAAATCCTTGTTTTTCACGACCGCCGTCAGCTCTTGGTGCGCGTCACCGTATTCCTCTCGCATACTCGCCTCTTGTATGAGCAGGTCGATGTAGTGGCTCGTGAGCGAATCCACGTACGAACGCACCACATGGCGCTCCGCGTAGTCCTCATACTCGGCGATCCGAAATGATCGCCAATCCGCGTCTTCTTCCTCGGGATTGAGTTCGTGAACGGCTTTGTAATAGGCCGCTTCAAAACTGCGGCCGCCCTGGAGCGCTACCCGTTCGATTGATTCGATCTGGGCAACTAATTGCTCCTTCTGCACTATCAATCCGCTACGCGCTTCTTCGATGCGCGCCTGACGCTCGTGGTGCATGTTGACGCCCACACCATCCTTCCAGAGTAACGGGGCACGCTTTTGAAATTCCTTGTATTGCTGCGATTTGTTGTGCAAATCTCCCTTGAGAATTTCACTCGCATTTTCGATCAATGTGAGCGTGTCAGTACCCACGGTTTTGCTGCGGTCGCTCAAGAACTTGTCATACGATCCCGCAATCGCCGCGACAACGCGTTGGCAGTCTTCAGGATCCGACCCTGTATAGCTGACACCAAGGATCGACGTGTTTTCCTCAAGGATTGTGACGGTGAGGTTTTCGATGATCGCGGTGATCGGGCTCTCTTCGTCAACAAGCGTTGGCAGCACGGCAAGTTTGTAGTCTTGTGCGGCTTGCTTGATGATCAGGGGGCTGCGAATCAGCAGCGCATGGGTTTCGATTGTGTTTTCGTAAATCGGTCGATCTTCGTCCTCTTCATTCAATCCAGGGAGCCGCTTGGTGCTAATGAGAATCTCTGTTGTCGATTCGTATGTTTGAGGCGCGCGTAAGTAATAAAGACAACCTAATGCCGACGCGATGACAATCGCCAGTAACACCAAACCAATGTGGCGGTGGACAATTTGCCAAAAATCATGAAGCTGCTCTTGCAGATCGTACTCAGCGCCTGCTGCCGTGGCAGTTGATCCGTTACGATGTTCCATGGATAACCTCGAGTTCATACCAATTTCTCACGATCACTTTCGTCCGCGATTCGCGCGACGTCGTGTGCATGTGCTTCTAATAAATGATCTGGGGAATCTAATCGACGTATACATGACAAGAGAAAATCGACCCGATGCAACTGGGGTCAGCACAAGTTCAGGATTGCATTCCTAAACGTTAAATCTGAGTGGCGCAGACTCCGTTCCCTTCGGTGCCACTCGCTGGCATCTAGACTACTTGTGATTTTCCGAATTGCGCCATGTGACGAGCCATTTCACCGGAAGATCTTGCCACTGAGGTTAGTAATGAAACGATTCGCGCGGGAAACGAAGATATCGCGATTAAATTCAACAGATTAGTTTAGCGGGCAAAGTCGGCTTTCTCCACCGACTTTTTGATGCAACAAGTTTTATTGTTGCGATGGATTCAGCTCCAATCCTGACTCCATCCCCCCCTCTGGAGCTATTCGATTGGAGTCGGTGTCATTGATCAAATCCACTCATGAATCGTCGCTATTGGTTATGATGTGCGTTTCAATCTCGACACGAAACTCATCATTCAAACCATTTCGTCTCGCAATTATCGCGATTTCTTTGACCAGATTGGGGACGGCGGCAGAAGGACCTTCCACGACGATTCGTAAGCAAGGTGGACGGACCCGGCGGTCGATTTGCATTGCCACGAATCGGTATCGGGATGTTTTCTGAAGATGGTCCTTGATCGCAGGTGTCACGTTCCGCGCCGTGCCGGGCAGAGTTTCGTACGCTGCCAACCCAATTGCGGCAACCAATGCCAACGCCATCCATTGCGACCATTTCTGAAATGGGCCATGTTCGTGCGCACGACCGGTGGGCACTAGGATTCGCCCACAACGTTCGCCCGAATCGCTGCCGGGACAAAGTTGCAGCGTACGGCAGGGAGCATCGCGGAAGAGTTCGCGCTCAACCTCAAACTCGGTCGCTCGACTGCGAACCGATGCATGTCGCGGAATGATCAACAGCGTTGCCTCACCCAGCTCAGTCACGATACTTTTTGTCTAGCTGTTTGATCGTCTCACGAATAGCTCGCCGCGCGGACACCGGTGAGAGCAATTCGGCTTCCTTACCCAATGCCAATACACGTGGAATGATCTCGAGATCATGCGCGGCTTTGACCGACAAGGTGATGCTGCCATCGGCATGTTGTTTCACGGTTTGTTGCGGGTGCCAAGGGTCTTCGAGGATCCAGCGCGCCGCCAGTGAACTGATCTTAATGCGAAAGTTACGTGGTGTGTTGGCCGAAAAGATGCCGATGCTTTCGCTCAGATGTCGGCGTACGTCTAAGTCCGTGCGTGGCTTGAACCATTCATCCAACGCAACAGCTTTTCGAAAGCGATCCAATTTGAAGTGCCGCAGAGACTGGTCGGTCTCCGAATCGTCTGTCGCCGTGGCGATGACGTATATGCTCGACTGATAAAGGGCCAAGGCGTACGGGCAGATGCGTCGTTTGGACGGCTGTGGACTACCTAGCGATTGGTATTCGATTTCAACAAGTCGGTGTTCCAAAATCGACCGGTTTACCGTCTTGAGAATGCCACGTTGCTTTTCATAAGTCTTTGCTGGTGTGCCAAGCACGTGCAGCACCGAGCGGTACTTCTCGTAGTGGTTCCAGACGGCCTCCGGAAGGCTCTCTTGGATCTTGTGCCAAAACGATTCGATTCCAGTCCAAAACGGCGTCCCCACCATGGGCAGCAGCAAATCACGTCCCAGCGACAGCGCCATCAGCTCCGTTGCCGTTGTCGTTAACTTGTGGCTAGAACGGTGTAATGGACCGAGCTTCCAAACGCGACCCCGCTGCTCATCCTGCGTGCGCACATCAAAACCCGCGGCTTGCAGAGCTTCGAGATCGCGTCGCACACTGCGCGTGTGTAGTGAAGTCAAACCCAACTCGTCCACAACATCGTCACGAATTTCATCGAGCGTACGGCCAAACCGTGAACGCTCGAGAATCTGCAAAACTTTGTGCTGCCGAATGAGCTGTTCGTTGCGGGCCACCAACGGCTCCCTTGAATTTAGTCTCAGAGACTCGTGCCAAAGGTGCAATCTTAGGCCCGCATTGACGACATCAACAGGGGAGTTACCTAATTGAGAGAATGCCGAATAGTTCCCGCTGGGGATGCCATGAACAACTGGTCTCCACGAGGAACATGACGAGTGCGCGAACACCGGTTGGCACTTTCTCGTTTGTGAGGCAGCCGAGGCGCTGTCAACAAAGCGTGTCCGTCGTCATCCCAGACGAGCCCGTAGTCAACGTACGTGTTCGGCATCTCATTTCGCAGGCAATCAAAAAACTCAGCTTCGTCTTCGATTTGAGCGACTTCTGAGAACTGATCAAAGAGCCACTGCCAAAAACTCCGTGATGGCAGTGCAAGCTGTCCAGCCACGGTAAAGCCAACAACTGCAACTCGACCGTTGCCGCTACGGCGAATGCCGTGCAATTGAAAATCGGAAAGACGAGCGACCCGCTGAGAAAAACGTGCTTCCATGATTTATCCTCCTTCAAACGCACATGCTCCGGACCGAGCACTAACGACCACCGTGTCCGAATTCAACATCGGGTCGCCGTTTGACACGAGTGGTCACGGTGAAAAGTTTTTTTTGAAACATCCGAATAATCGGACTTCAGCCTTCACTTTTGGGGATCGCCACTAGCATCTGATCAAAACGATCCACCTTTTCGATCCGGTAACCTTGGTTTTCCAGGATCGCGCGCGATTCCTGCTCCAATCGATCGCTATGGGTTGAAACAAGCATATTTGGAGGCCTTTCACCGCTGAGCAGCTCCCGCGCGCCTTCGAGCGCCGTGACTTCCGCACCCTCGACGTCCATTTTCACAAGCGTCGGATGGGGATGCGATTTCACAAAGGCGTCCAGCGTTACCACATCAACATCGATAGCTTCCGCATCTTCATTCACATGCGGAGCTTCGATGTTCTTTAAATGGCAATTCGCATTGATCGCGGTCAGCACAAATTGGGCTTTGCCAGAATAATCTGACACGGCCACGGGCACCGCTTCGCAGCGCTCCTCCAAGTTGTTGAGGCTCCATTGCTCGCGAATGGTTTGGCAATTCCGCGGATGCGGATCAAAGGCAATGACAGACCCCTTCTCTCCCACCGCGCGCGCCGCGATCAGCGAGAAGTATCCGGCGTTGGCGCCGATGTCGTAAAACACATCACCGGGAGCCAGCCGCGATGCGATCAGCTCGGCAACTTGAGGTTCATAGACGCCCATGGCCATCCATGGTTGGTAATCACGATAATGCCGCCAGAGCAATCCAGCCGCCGGTCCGCGACGCATTCGCACAGTCGTGCCATCTCGGTAAATCCAATGAATCGTGTGACGGTACAATGCGAAAGCGCCCGGCAAACGGTTCATCATTCGCAACCGGTCCCAAATGATGCTGGCCAGATTCATGGGATTCCCTAAGTCTCCCGTGGCACGGCCCAGTGACTTTCGCGATACTGCCTGCGCACGAGCCGGTTGGCTTCTTCGTCGCCGATGATCTGTTCCGCTTCCGCATCAAAACGCAACACGCGGCCCACGCGGGCGGCGATATTTGCCAGGTGAACGATTGTGGCCGCCCGCTGACCAGCCATGACGTCGGCGTTGGCTTGGGACTGCTCACCGCGAATGCAGGCAAAGAAGTTGTCGTAATGGTCACCCAGGTTTGGTCGCCCTTCCATTTCGGCAATGAGCTTGTTTCGTTCGCCATACAGACGCCAGCCTTTCACGTGCCCAATCAACAGCATGCCCTTTGTGCCGTAAAACGCCGCCCCAGCTTCATAACCTTCTTGTACGTACGGTGACCAAATGCGCTGCTCGAAAATCAATTGTTTCTTACGGCCGAGCGGTTTGCCTTCGACCGGATACTCGCAGACCGCGTATTGTGTATCGGGAAACTGTTGGTCGTCGTCGAAGAAGTTTTTGCCGCCAAAACACGTGACCAGAGTCGGGTGTGTCTTAATATCCAGACCCCACAGCGCCACGTCGATATCGTGTACGCCGTCATTGCCAATGTCACCACAACCAAAATCGTACCACCAGCGCCAAATACTAGGCAGCATATTCGATCGATAGGGAACCATCGGCGCGGGACCAACCCACAAGTCAAAATCCAGATACGGTGGTGGCTGGCTGGGTTCTGTCTTGCCGATTGAACCGCGACGTTGGCTATTCCAAGCTTTCGCGACCAGCACTTCACCAATTTCGCCAGCGCGCAGTCGTTGGATCGCTTCAATCAAAAACGGAGCACTGCGGCTCTGCGTCCCGACCTGCAACACTTTGCCGCTCCGTTGGACAGCCGCGGCCATCAGACGCCCTTCGTGGATGTTGTGACAGCAGGGCTTCTCCACATAAACATGTTTGCCGGCGTCGAGGGCCAAAATCGCCGCGGGTGCGTGCCAGTGGTCGGGCGTCGCGATGTAAACCGCATCGACTCGCGCGTCGTCCAAGATACGCCGCATGTCGGCCACTGCCTGTGGCACTTTCCCGGCACGCGATTCTACCTCTTTGGCCGCATTGGCCAGGCGTTTTTTATCGACGTCGCACACATATGCCACTTCCACATCTTGGCGACTGGCAAGCTCGCGAGTGTGGGATGACCCCATGCCGCCTGTTCCAATCACTCCGACGACGAGCTTGCGGTTTTCATTAGCGTGTGTCGCACGCGAAGTGACGCCAAGTGCCATCGCGCCGACACTTGCAGATTTTAAGAACGTACGTCGTTTCGTTTCTTTTGATTGCATAGCATCTCTTTCCGAAGCAGTGTTTTTCACGCTTATACGGGTTCCGCGAGCCGAGCGGGACCCGTACGGCGACAAAACACGATAGACTCACTCGCGAGTCCCGCTCGGCTCGCGGGACCCACTACAAATCACAGCCTGTCCGCGATTCAGGGCGCGAACTTGTTCATGAGTTCGGCAATTGCTTGTTCGTTTTCTCCGGACCGCTGTTTCAGCGCAGCGACAACGCGCTGGATCCGATCCGTCGAATGATTTTGGCCCAGCTTGAACTTTCCCTCCAGTTCGTCAATGTCAATGTGAAAGCAAACAACTTGTTTTGCCATCGAGCGAATGAATTCCGGGTCAGCCTCCGCTGCCGACCACGGTTCTGGCAGCGAAGATTCATAGCGGTCAACGAATCGTGCGAGCACGTCAGCAGTTTGAGCGTCGCCTTCGATAATCGTCAACATACCATAGGCCTGCAGACTCACGTAGTTCCAAGTAGGTACGACATTTGTTTCCTCGGACCACCGCGGCGAAATATAGGCGTGAGGTCCTTGAAAGATCACCAGCACGCGCTGGCCATCAGCATGTTGCCATTGATCGTTTGCCCGTGCCAGGTGACCGATTAAGCGGCCGTTTGGCGCCGCTGCATGGTCGAGCAACAACGGCAAATGATTGGCAACAACCTGATCCCCGTCAT
>CBDUAB010000075.1:0-8608 GCA_965365045.1 uncultured Planctomycetales bacterium | reverse complement strand
ATTCGAACTCAGTCCGGCATGACGGCGTCAGTGGCACATCTCCAAAAGTCCAAGGCGCGGAGGAGGCGATGCTATCCCAGAAATGGACCGAAACATTCAAGAATAAACCCGGAAACAGACGCCGGGATGACAATTTCAGCGCGTCGGTCGATGCCACCTGAGCAGGTTGGTGGCATGCCCCAAGTACTGGCGGCTTGAGCTATGGATGGCATGGGAGAATCCGTTTACGTGGTAGATGTGAGCTCCCGTTTCACCAGAACGCCATGGCCTGGTTGTCCTTGACCTTGGCCGTCAATACCAGGACTCCGTTTGGAACACGTCTTTCGGGAATCGCCGCTTGGTAGTTCCGAGCGAGCGTCTACGGTTACAATACCTGGCAATTCAAACTTAACTCCGTTCGAAGGCGGCAACCCCCGTGCCTTCCGTTAGGTGATCGAGGCATCCGCGAATGGCAAGCCTACAACCGTCAACTCGCGTCGCCAAAACGCGTTCGTGGCAATTTGGTCTCGCACAGCTGCTTGCATTCATCACAGTTTTTACGCACGGAAACCTCTCTCGCGTTGTCAGGGGAGACGAGCTGTTTAAGTAATTCGCGCGGATTGACTACAATGCAGTTACTCTCCGCCGGATAACGGTACACCGTATATGGGGCACGACGCGGACAAGGAGAGTCATGTGAATGTCTTTGGAGACGGATTGAGGTCACCACGAAGGGTGCGACAGAATGTCGCGCTCCGTAGCATTCGCCGGCCATTCTGCCTCGAGCCACTCGAATCCCGCGTGCTACTTGACGGGCGCGCGTTGCCCGTCATTGAAGAATTCGAGGTAGCTGAAGTATCCGATCTTTCCTGGTGGGTCGCTTCCGACGTGATGCAGGTCGGCATCTCGCAATCGAAACCGCGATCGGGCCAATCCCATTTAGAACTTAAGAGTGTTGAAGCTGGCTCCGCAACCCTTACGTTGCCACTAGATCTCTCCGGCGATCCATCGAACCCAATCGCCCTGGATTTTTGGATTCAGCAAGGTTCTTATATTCCGCATGAGTGGTTGGTACTGGAGGGAAGCGACAACGGCGACGCGTGGGAGGTTTTGAAGGATGACTTTCGTGTCAACTCTTTCGACCAGCGTTATCAACACGTCACTTTGGACTTGCAACAGCTCCTTGTAGATCAATCCATTCCTCTTGATAGAGAGACGCACATCCGCCTGCGTTTCGATGTGCCGGCATATCAGACGACCATTTTTTTAGACGAACTACGGGTGAGCTACTCCGATCGGGTCGGTCCAGCCTTGACAGAGTCTCATCTCGTCCAAGAGCAAGCGCACAGCGTCGCCATGGAATTGGTGTTCGACGAACCCGTTGATCTCAACACGGTCCGCCCCTCCAATGTCAGAATCGTTGGACCGCTAGGCGACCGTGTAAAGTGGAGCGGCGTCACCGTCGACGAGGGGCAAGGCAATAGGGTCCGCCTACAATTCGAAGCTCCGCAAGATGTTGCGGGGACTTACACAATCGAAGTGAATCCGACGATCAAGGACGTGCACGGTAACCTAATGAACCAAAATGGGGATCCGATTAACGGTACCTTCTACAGATACGGACAAGGGGATGGATTTCGAGGAAGCGTCACGTTGTCAGCCACACCCGTAAAGGTGCCGCTACAGGAAGGATTTGAAGCTGGGAATGTGAGGGCACTTACAGGCTGGCAGTTCTTGTCAGACGGTGGCGCGGTCAGTGTCGATTCATGGCGCCCCCATTCGGGTGAGCACCACCTGCGGATTCCCCGCGAACAAGTTGCCACTCTTGTCGTTGCCGCACCGGATGATGAAATGCGCTTGGATTTCGCGGTGCAAGGGCGCCTGAGAATTGGTGCCAGTGGAGATGGAAAGCAGTGGCACTATTCCGAACAGGTTTTCGAGTCGTTGACATCTTACTCAACTGGCGGTTTCGACCTGAGTGGTTTCTTACGGCGAAATAACGTCGACTACGACGAACGAATATACGTTCGGTTCGCGAGCGCGAGCACGTTCACCGATGATGTCGACGGCTGGAATGGTGACACGCTATTGGATGACATGTCCATCCAACTCGGCGATCAATCCGGCCCTTTCGGCGAAACGGTCGAGGCGGCTTTCGACGGCCTCCAACATCAATTCACGTTGCGTTTTAGCGAGCCGATCCGCAGCGATACGCTGTCCACGAGTCAAGTCAGGCTGTTCGATCCGCTCGGTGAGGAGATTCCCATCACGTCGATCCATGCGGTGGAAAACGGCACGGACTTCATTGCCAATGCTGGGGCAGCCGCAAGAGTCGCCGGTGCCTATCAGATACAAGTCGATGCGTCGGTTAGGGACCTTGCCGGCAACGCATTGGACCAAGATGGGGACGGGTGGAACGGCGAGCCCATCGATGATCGCTTTGAATTCACCGTGCATCTTGCCGCGACGCCCGCCAGCATTCCCTATCGGATGGATTTTGACGTCGAGGACGCAACTGCCGGCCTACCTGGATTAGCAATCGATGGCGGTCGCGACTGGACGTTCGAAGTTGACGGCGGCCAAGATGCACTTGTGATGGAAGAGCATTCTTACGGTGTCGACGGTTCGGTGACCCTCAACCTGAGTCTTGTTCCCGCCGACGCAACTCGACCGCTGCATCTGAGTCTCGGATTAGCTGAGCAGATTGGCTACCTGGACGTGCGTTTCCAACGCGGCGACGGCCATTGGTTAAACCTCTTCCAAACGCAGTCGGCGCGTCGCCACGTGTACGATCTTGGTTTGCTGTTGGGAACAGAGCATTTCGATGGCCGCACGATTCAGTTGCAGCTGAGGCCCCAACCAGTGACGTCACGGCAGAGCCGGATCGTGCTGACCGACATCAGCATCGGCGAAGCGGATGTCATCGGCCCCCACGTGGTGTCTGCCGAGTTTGCCGAAAACTTTGAGAACGTGTTAATTGAGTTTTCTGAGCCAATCGATGCAGCGACACTCGTGTCGACAAACATACGAATCGTCGATCCGTTAGGCGCTGAAGCGCCGCTTCAAGGTGAGCCGGTGTCGATTTCACCAACGATGCGCGAATTTGAACTGCCGTTGTCCATCGCTCGCGTCAGGCCAGGTTTCTATTGGATTCAAATGAACGACCGGATTCAGGATGAATTCGGAAATTTCGCCGACTTTAATCGTGACGGTCCCGAGGCCAACGATTTGCTGGTCAACGCAATTCGCTTACGTACCGACATATCAATCGAAGTCAGCCCCCAGCAATTGCCGATCGACGAAGAATTTGAATTGGACTCCATCGACGAGTTGATGGGTTGGTCCCTTCAATCGAGAGGAGCCCCGATCGAACTGGTGTCCAGTGATGGCGAGGATCCCAATGGTCAATTAGTGATCGGTGCGAATGCCCAAGTAGAGTTGCACGTCGACCTTAGTAATCTGGATAGTACCGACCCGATCTTCATGAATGTCTGGCTAACCTATGAACCGAATGAACCCGATCCACCCTTCGCGGTTTCTCTGGACAGACGGAGAATAGGTGGCCAACGAACACTGGAAGCGCCCGGACGAGTCAGGTATTCGTTTCATCTGAATCGGTACCTTCGCGTTCCGTTTGACGATGATGTTCCGATTCAATTTGAGAGTTTCGATCAGCCTATCACTCTTGATCGCGTGCAATTACACGTTGGTCAAGTGGTCGGTCCCAGCGTACTATCACTCGAAGCTGATTCTACAATTGGCTCGTTCAGCCGCGTTGCCGTGACGTTTGATCGAGAGATTGACGCCTCGACATTTGGTGCCGAGGACGTGGTGATTTACGGCCCGTCGGTTGAGCCAATCCTCTTGGTTGGTGCGCCTGTCGACTCGGGCGACGGAATGACTTTCTTTGTTGAACTCGCTGAAGCTCAAGAAATCAGCGGAAACTACGGAATCATCATCGGGGCCGAGATCGCCGACACACTTGGGAATCTGATGAACCAGAATCAAGATTCCATCGGCGGTGACTCCTTACGCGATCGCGCTTTTGACACCATCACCTTGCTCCCTTCGCCGGCGGACCACCAGACCGTGCCCTATTCCGAAGGATTTGAGATTGCGACCGTAGCAGAGCTACCAGGCTGGAGCGTCAACGGTTGGCGGTACATTCAAACGGATCCGACGCGCGTGAATCTGTTGGACGACGAGCAACCCAACTCGGGCAATTACCATTTGGCCGCCGAAACAGCTACCTTAGCACTGAACCTATCCGATGTGGCCTCGAGCGACGATCTAGTTTTGGAATACTGGGCAAGAGGCAATCTGTACTTTAGTGGTGATGCCATCAATTGGAGAAGGTCATCCGTCCCTATTAATTTTATTGGTCCACACACGTACCACGCCGTCGATTTGGACAAGACGTTACGTGCGTTGGACATCGGATTGGATGCTAATGTTTACGTCCGTTTCGACTTGCATGAAACACTGGACGATGTGCGCATTTTCCATGATCCAACGTATCCGTTTTCAAATAACGATCGAGGCGTTGTTTCTGGAAATCGTGTTCTTGAAAGCTTCGAGGTGGTTTATTCTGGAGAACTGGTAACGGGAGTTCGCACTGTCGTAAACGACCCAGCTGACATGGATCTGGTGACTGCGGCTTTCGCGGTTCTGGATCCGCTTTCCCGCCCCGTCCCCTTCGCTCATGCGCCCAGACCAACGGGTGAGACGAAGACATTGGAGGTCACGTTTGCGAGCCCGACAACAATTCCTGGTACGTATGCGCTGTACGTCGGCCCACTCAGCAGCCACTTAGGCATTGACACTGATAGTCTATTGCCGACCCGTGTCGAGGGACGTTTTTCTGTCGAGGCAGACCTGACTCCAATCGTCTTTCCCTACTACGAGGGATTCTCAGACCTTGACGAGCTGGTCTCGCAAGGAAGCTGGAGTTGGGACGCGATCGACTCGGGACCTCATGGAATTCTCACTCAACAGGAAAACGAATCGTTTCGATTCACGGTGGTCCCTGACCTGCAAAACGAAGCCATATTTCGCGTCAATTTGAGCGGCCAGAAGCACGCAGAATTGGTGTTTCTCGAACAGTCACACACGAACGTGAGGCTTCAGGTTCATGTCAGCGATGACGGGGGAATCAATTGGTATCGCGCTGCCAAATTCCCGCACCCCAATTATCAATCAGAAGAATGGACGGAACGAGTGTTGGATTTGTCGGAAGTCGCCGACCGGCATGGATTAGAACTCAACGACGAATTCCGCGTCAAATTTACACATCGAGATGACGACGACATCTCAGCCAGCGAGTACTTCCTGATCGATCAGTTGCGAGTCACTCGAGACGGAAACGGTCCTTCCGTGACCGGACATGAGCCACGGGTTATCACGTCGAATCAACCTTCTTTTGATTCTATTTCCATCACATTTGACGAATCCATCAGCGAGTCGTCGTTCAGCGAAGACAGCATTCTGTCGTTTTTAGGTCCCGACGGGGATCTTCGTCAATCCATTACAGGTTGGGAAATCAACGGAGCCAACCTGGTGATTCTTTTTCGTCCAAAAGACCGGCCCGGCACTTACAAATTGACGTTGCGGTCCGATGTTTTGGACCACGACGGAAATCCGCTCGATGTGGACGGCGATGGCGTTGAAGGCGAACCCATCCAGGACCGCTACGAAGCGACCGTTCACCTTGTCGATCCCGTGCGCCCTGATTTGTTGCAAGAATTCCATCAGGGGTTGCCCTCGGGAAATGAAGGGTGGACGATTTTCGATCCGGGCGGAATCGTCGACGGAGACGATGGTCGCATGAATTTTCGCGCAAATCTAACCGCGTCGGCCGCCGAAGCCATTCTGCACGTCGACGTCTTTGGCGCGAAAGACGTCGTGCTTGAATTCGACAATCTCGCCGCCACGGTTTCACAAACCACTCCAACACGCGGCGACTTAATTACCGGAGACCCACCCGCGCGATCAAATTACGTCGCCATCAGCGACGATCATGGCGATCACTGGTATGTCATTGACGAATTGTCCGAATCGGGACACATCTCGATTAACGTAGTCGACGCTATCAATCGGGCCGGCATGCGATTCACGGACGAATTTCAGATCAAGTTCAATCGCTTTGTGCCGGCACACGAAACGGCCGACGCCGCGATCGACAATGTCGCCGTACGGGCGACTTTTCCGGATGCAGCCATTGTTTCACGTCAATTATTCTATCGCGGCTCTCGTGACGCGGCCGGCAAAGAACCTCCATCCATGTCGCTCGCGCCACTACCGGTCGAAGCCCAGGAGCCAATGTTCGGAAAGCGTGCTTTATTGCCTGGGCAATCGGCAACGTTTCAGAACTACACCAGCTACTCGCGTGGAATCAACGGTATCGTGATTGACGTTACGGGCATTCCGGAACTTGGCGCCGTCGACGAAAACATGTTTGTTTTCACGATTGGAAACAACAACGCAACAGATTCTTGGCAACCGGCTCCATCTCCAAGTTCCATTCGCGTCGCGCCCGGCGCGGGAGCACTCGGTGCCGACCGAATTACAATTCAGTGGGATGACAATTCCATCCGTAATACGTGGTTGAAAGTCGTGATGTTGGCGACACCCCAATCGGGACTTGAATCCGACGAAGTGCATTACTGGGGAAATCGTATCGGCGAAACTGGCAACTCGACATCAGCCGCCATCGTCGATGAGCAAGATGAACTTGCCGCTCGAAACAATTCACGAACGTTCGTGAATCCAGCGACGCTCGCGAATCCCTATGATTTCAATCGCGACCGACGAGTCAACGCCACGGATGAAATCTTGGCTCGCAATCAGCGCAGTGAACCCCCGCTCCAGTTGATTGCCGTTCCGAAAGACACTACGAAACAAGAGCTGCGGCTTCCTCGACAACCTCTTCGTCATCCTCTCGATCACCCACGGGCTGCGGCTGCTCTCAGGACAGCACCGGTGGACATCATCATGGAACGTTGGCTGCGGTTGTCACAACACGAAACTACGACAGAATTCTCACTGGCAGAATCTGACGAGCGTGCAATGGCACTCGACTCGGCACCCTTCCACAATTGGACAGAAAAGTATGGCACAGATCGTGACGGCATTATAACAATGTCCGAGCATGGTGCGACTTTACAAGAGCGGGGCAAACTCGCCTCAGATGATCATCGCTTGTTGAAACTCAGCGTGTTCGTAATAACAACTCTGAGAAAGAGCATCGGATTGCCTTTCGTCACTGGTTCTGAAATCGAAGCAACGAAAGAAGACAACTAACGAATTGATTCGCTTGCTCTACGTCAAACAAGTTTCCAGGGGAGACTCCAGGACCACCACTAAACGCTCCCGGACGTTTGGGGGGTGCATCGCAAGCCGCTGTCAAAGTCTGCTACAACGCATTTCTGGTCGGTCGCCCGGATCCTGCCGGAGACGATTCACTTTGCGTGCGTCGCGCATGGCCGAAGTATGAAACGGCTAGTGGCCAAACTCCATCGCTGGCGCGCACCCGGAGGTCGGCATTTAAGACTTTGAACACAGGGCCGAAAAAAGTCGTCTGCGGTTGCAAGTCGACGTAAGCGAGGGGCCCCGTGTCCGCGGAGGGTGTCGTCGCGAAGAGGCTCAAGAGAAATGCCGTGGTGATTAATGCTGAAGGTTATGCGTTCATTCTTGTCTCCCACCTTTACACCAGCACGTGATGGCCTTTCCATCGGCGCGAAACGTTCGACAATTCGAAGGGCTTGCGCAGTTTCCTTTAGGGAACCGTAGCTTTCGGTAGAATATAATGAGTGTCGCATTGTTGGGAGGGCGTTTGGATGGTTTTTCGCAACTGGCTGGATTCCTCATTCTCACTCGGTCGACGGAACACAAGAAAAAAATGGACAGATTGTCTCTAATGTTCAAATTAAGGAGAATAATGAACAGATGCAACGTCACTTGGTTAATCAAGCGCACAAAAGCAGAATGAAATACCAAAGCCTATCTTCTAAAAAAATGACCATGTATGAGGAGCAGTTAGCCTTAGAGCATATTACTCGTGCAAATCATTTTGAAAATATTGCAAAAAAATTACTTTGAGTCATGACTAATTTGGAATATCAAATATTTGTTAACCAATGTAATACGGCAATAATTCAAAAAGATAATGGAAGCCCTAAAAGAACTTTCATGCAAGGTCTATGAGGAGAAAAAAATGCGCTTCCCAAATTTTCCTGAATATGCCCTAGTCAAACCAAAATATTGTGATAAAACGGCAAACGGGCTTACTAAGTGTATCATTAAATATCTCCGTTTAAATGGATGGTATGCTGTCAGGATCAATACACAAGGTCAGTACAATGAAAAACTAGGTAAATGGACTAAGTGCCATACTACAAGAGGAACAGCGGACATACACGCTTGTATTAATGGCCTCCATCTTTCCATTGAAGTAAAAATTGACCAGGATAAACAAAGTGATTACCAAAAGGAAACCCAAAGACAAATTGTGAAAGCTAGAGGCTTATATATAATCGCCAAAGATTTTCAAGGTTTTTTGGATTGGCTAAATCACGACAAGGTAATTAACATGTTGAATTAAAAAGGGAGAAATCTCCTCTTTTTAGTGGCA
>CBDUAB010000074.1:0-8641 GCA_965365045.1 uncultured Planctomycetales bacterium | reverse complement strand
TATCTCTCGTATTCGGACTGACTGGATTCTTCGGTCACGAATTCAGTGCTCATGGTTGTTATTCTTGCGGTGGGCTCTGAGATACACGTAAACCAACAAATCTTAGGAACCGCGAAGCGGTGATAGGTGAGAGCCTGGGACGCAAGTCCCAGGTGTTCAGAGACAACAAACCGTGAGCCGCGAAGCGGCGGCAGGCGCTGACCCTCGTTCCGGTATTGCCCGTCCTGCCGTCGCTTCGCGACTCCACTTGTTTCTTTCGTCTCCTTTCCTGGGACTCGCGTCCCAGGCTATCACATGCCGTCGCTTCGCGACTTAAAGGCAACGTCACGGTCCGGCAGTCGATTCGCTTGAATCGTCTTCGCTTGTGTCTGTGTCCGCGGTCTTGTCCGTACCACGTGCCGGGCCGGCTGCTTGTGAAAAGGGGAAAAAAGTATTGGCTCGCGCGATGGCATCCGGGTCGACCTTACGCAAAGCTTCGATTTCCTGCTTGGCCGTATCTAGTGGACATGCCCGCAGATAATTTACGACGGGAACACGGACCCAGTTGGACTCTTTGTCGGCATTCTTGAACAGCGCCACCAGCCGAGGCATGACCGACCAGTCTTCCCAACGTGCCAAATCGGGGATCACGAGATCCGCCAAATCACCTCGATCCAGCACCATTCGCAGTCCTTCGAGCAGACGATCACGCGAAATCACATCCGATTCGGTCCCATGAAAACGTACGGCCATAATTGCGGCATAAGTATCCGAGTACTCGGCTTTGTCATTTCCCAAGAACAGTTGTTCGATGAGCGGCATTCCCTCGGCGCCTTTGAGCGTCAGGTAGCAAGCGATCAGGGCGTCGAGTCCCGCTTTTTGCTTACGCTCGGTCGAACGCATGAACGATTCGAGCATTTCCGTGTCGTCGACCGTTCCCGCAACACCCAGCATTGTCAGATAGAGTCGACGGCGGCTGACCGGGACATCTTGGTCTTGGATCCATGCGACCAATTGCTCGCGATCGATTTTTTCCCGTAGCGCAACGACGTCGGCATAGGGCGCTTTGGCAAACTCGTCGTAGGCATCTCGGGCGAGCATTTCGTCGCTGTTCTCGAGATATTTGATAAAGAACTTCAGTCGTGAGTTATCTTTGGGTATGTCGGCGACCGCGAGCAAATAGTCTCGTCCTGCCGGCGACAAGGACAACGGCGTCGACCACATGAGGTGCGGTGGATCGGTTCCCATGATCAGGTAGGTAGCGTTTTTGTCGGGTTTGCCAAAGTAGTGCGCCTCGATCTGCTGGTCAACTTTAGCCCAAGCGTTGCCTTTGACCACCTCGGTCACTTTGAATCTGGACTTGGGCAACTCGCCCGTGCTGCCGGGCTGCGGAGCCTGCTGAAGTCCTTCGGTAAGCTCAGCAAGAACGACCACATCCATGGCCCCCATTTCCTCAGAAAACGTCTGCGAAACGGCGGTGCAGAATGGACACGCTTGCAAAGGCGTTTTGCACGGCAGCCAAACAGAAATTAACGCCAGAACAATAACAACGAGGTGTGTCAGTCTTCTTCGCATGATGATCGTCCTATCTTTCATAGTTTATGCGGGCTTTCCCTGCGTATCTGTTTTCGGTTTGCCTATAGGGACTCAGCCACATCCGTTCGGTAGGCCGCCAACGCCGGCAAGAAACCAACAATTATAGCTAGCATGACTAAACCGGGTACCAGCAATAGCTCACCCGAGATACCCCAATCCACTATTGGAGAGTTCCCAAGCGCGGAAAACAAGTTGATCTTTGGTGAAAAATCGAACATACCGATGGCCACACCAGTGCGATCTTCGATAAACGGGCTCGCCAGACCTCCAATTAGCAGGTGGCCGGCAGTCCAACCCAGAAGACCGCCTCCGAGAGCCAGGATAATCGATTCCAAAAGGACCACCAACATCACCGTCTGGCGGCCGGCCCCAAGAGCCCGCATGACGGCAATCTCGTGCCGGCGATCGCTCATCGAGTTGTAGATGCTGACGAGAATGCTTACGCCGGAAACGACGCAGATCATGATCGTGAACAACAGCAAAACGTACTTGATAGGGCCCACCACGGTGTTGAACAGCGTGTAGATTTCACGTATTGGTAGAACGGCTTGGCTCACGGGACCTTCGTTGATCGTTGTTCTTAAACCGAGCGTTACTAACGGGCTCACCGAACGCAGCAAAACGGCGGTAACTTCGCGCTGTGGAATCGCCAGCGGCCTGATCGCTTGCCGGGCCTCAACGAGATCGCTTTTCGCGGTGTCCGTGGCCTGTTCGGCAGCGGTAGGTAGTCCGGGCGGCAAAACGTCATCGTCGATTTCAACCGGCTTGGCGTGCCCCTCGAGCAGATAAAATCCTTCCATGTTTATGAAGGCAGCACGGTCGTTGGGTGTGCCGCTGGGTGCCAAGACTCCAACGACAAAGAACTTTTCGTGCGTGTCACCGTCTGGCGTCGCGTGCGATGGCGAAAACGTGTCATTCACATTCAGCTTCATTTCACGAGCAACGGTCGCCCCAAGAACGGCTTCGTAGTATCCATGCTCGGGCGTGTACGTGCGCAGGTTGCGTCCGGCGGCGAACTCGTATTTCCGCCCTTTGTCTAGGTCGTAAACAAAGTCATCAAACATTTGCGGCGTAGTGCCGACAACCCGAAACTCACCGAAGTAATCGCCGAGGCAGACAGGAATGGCAAATTCCGTCAAGTCCGCGAACTCTCCTTTACGACCATCGCCGCGTTGCTCGGCATTCAAGAATTCCTGGTAAAACGTGTACGGAATATTTTCGACGGGCGAGCTAAGGTAGTACACCGTGTTGAGCACTAGCTGCAATTTGCCGCCTTTCGCGCCCACAATCATGTTGTAGCCCAAGCTTGAATTGTTATGGAACGACTCCGAAACGATGCCCATAATGAGCAGCACACAAACAACCAGCATCACGCCCAAGGCCATCGATGCGGCCGTCAACAGCGAGGCCAAACCTCGTTGTTGAATGCTTCGCCAGGCGATCTTAAATAGACTCATCGTAAGACTTCTTCCCCGTTTTTCCCGACCATTGTCTACCGAGCGTTACGCAGCTGAGGACCTTGCTGTTCGCGACAGAGTCATTGGGTAATTCAGTACTTCACCGTTCGACGTCAGGCAACTCGCAATGAATAGAATACCCATCTTGGTATCCAAGACCCCCAGGAGCTTGCTCATGGGTGAATCAGGTTGGATAGCTACCGTGAACGCGATGTCACCCACCTCGCTTCCCGGCCTCGCCGCCGGAGGCGGCGAGGCCGGGAAGCGAGGTGGTCGGTGGTAAAGAATGTCCATGGTAGCTATCCAACCTGATTCACCCACGGCACGAGGCCGCGGGGGTCTAAATCAAACGTTCGAGTCAAGGGTAACGGCTGTCGCTACAACAAATGCCGTGCTTTTATCTCCAGGTACTTGTTGACCAGTGGAGCCGTCATGTCCTCGGGAAAAACGTCCAGTGCCATGACGCCCTGATGTTCAAGATCGCGAATGACCTGTTTTCTCCAGGAAAGGATACCCGCGGCGGCGGCCGAGCGGTACAGCTCTTCGGGAGGAGGATCAACGGGCTCCACCGCGTCAAACAACTGGTGGTCCCGCAACAATACACCCAGCGGCAGGTGACGGCCAGCGAGGGTGCTCATGTAGCGCTCGATCTGGTGCGCATTTACCTTATCGATCACATTCGTGACCAAAATGACAAACGATCGCTTCTGACAGTGTGCACCCAAGTGCAAGAACGCTTGATCGTACCGGGATTCGACGAGTGCCGGAAAGCGGTCAAAGGATGCGTGCAGCAAACGGTTCATCTGGTTCAAGCCACCGGTGGGGGGAACGAATGAGTGGATTTGATCCGAAAAACCCAACATCCCGACCGCGTCACCTTGCCGCAGCGCCACGTAGCTGAGCATTAGCATGGCGTTGAGCGCGTGATCCAGCAGACTAATGCCGGAGGATTGATTTGTCATCATGCGGCCGCAGTCAATCAAGAAAATCAGCCGCTGACTTTGGCTCGTTTGAAAATCCTTGACGGTCAGCTTATTGCGTCGCGCGGTGCTGCGCCAATCGATGTGTTTGTAGTTGTCATCGGGAGTATAGTCGCGGAGCCGCTCGAATTCATGGTCCTGACCAATCCGGCGCGTGCGCCGCACGCCCATCAGCGAAAGGCGGTTTGTCCTGGCGAGGACGGCATACTCAGATAGCTGCTGCATATCGGGATAGACATTGATCGTTGTCTCGACCGGGTAATCACGGTAGGAATTCCAAAGACCAAGCCTGCTTTGAACACGCGCGTAGACCCGTTCCAATTGAAATGCGCCACGGCGACTTGGCTTTAGCTCGTAGCGAAATACTGAACGACTGCGTGGCTCCAATCGCATGGAGAACTGATCCGGCTCGGCCGAAAACTCCTGCGGCACATCATCGCGCAGCTCAACCTTTTGCTGCCGTTCGGCAAGATTGGTGACGGTCAGACGCACGGAAAGTTTTTTTTGCAAAGACGCTATTTGCTGACATTGGCGTTCCACAGCCAAAGTACTTGGCCGCGGAAACCACAGCATGTCCCAACACGCCACCGCAAACAACGCAACGTCCGTCGCCATGATCAGAGGAAAAAGATCGTGCTTGAACAACAGCAGTAATGTAAGCGCGGACGGAAAGATCATCAGCACAACAAGCGATTGGCTTGGATAGACACGGCGGACAATGGCCACGCCGGTGAGCAACAGCAGCAACAGCCCCAACATCAGAAACGGCTGCTGCTGGAACCATTCGAGCGACCGTTCGAGGAGTTCAAGCGAATCGTTCAAATCCGTGGCACCTCCACGGAACGGATCAAGCCGGTCAGTAAATCGTCCACGACGTGGCCTTCGACTTCTGCCTCCGCGGTCAGGATCACGCGGTGACGTAGTGCTGGGACTGCCAGTTCGACCACATCATCGGGAACGGCATAATCGCGTCCACGAAACGCGGCCAGCGTCCGTGCTCCCTGCACCAACGCTAGACCGGCACGCGGCGACGCCCCCATATGAATCTGCGGCCATTGGCGTGTTAGACGGACAATTTGATTGATGTAGTCGATAAGCTTTTCGTCCATTTTGACGTTGCTGTTTTCGCGCGTGACCCGCTGGATTTCGTCCGGGCCGGTCAAGGTTTCCACGTCACGCTCCAGCCGCTCATTGATGTCGACCTGACGGCTGTGAAGCTCCAGAATTCGAGCCTCTTCGGATTCCGCCGGATAGTCCGCATTCAGCTTGAACATAAAGCGGTCAAGTTGAGCTTCGGGCAAGTTGTACGTTCCTTCCGACTCAATCGGGTTTTGCGTCGCCAAGACCAGAAAGGGCCGCTGGATCGTGTGGCTCTGTCCGTCCACCGTGACGCGGTATTCTTGCATGATTTCCAGCAACGCAGCATGAGTTTTGGCCGGCGAACGGTTGATTTCGTCGGCGAGCAAGAACTGCGTAAATATGGGCCCGGGACGAAAACGAAACTCCTGGGTCTTCATATCAAAGATCGGCGATCCGGTGATGTCGGATGGCATGAGGTCGGCCGTAAACTGAATACGACCGAATTGGCAACCGAGTACGCGACCCAACGTGCGCACAAAAAGGGTTTTGCCCAAACCAGGCACGCTTTCAATCAGCACATGCCCATTGGAGAAGAGAGCAACAAGCGTACCTAACACCAACTCGTCCTGTCCGACGAAAACCTTGGCTACCTCGGCCGTAATACGGTCAAACAGTCCCTTGGTGGAAGTCTCCCGACCTTCGTCAGACTCGAACTGAGCGGGCCTTGCAAGTTGGGCACCGACGTCAAGGCGTTGCGCCAAGGGCAAATCGGACGGTTTGGTCATACGTTTTTCCTGTTAGCCCATTCCTGTTAGCCGATAGGAGCGGGTTGGTTTTCGTCCTGGGCGCACGGATTTCCGGTCTCCGGATCGGCCGAAACAACCTCAACCGCGATACCGTCGCCGGCCAATTGATGGTACTGGGCGATTTGCATTCTCGCGAACTGCTGGTCATTTGTTTTCGATAACAAATAGCCCAAAGCTGTAATGTGCCTGCCAAAGTCGGAATTGTCACGGGCAGGGAGGCGTTTTGGACGCCCAAATATGGGAAATACAGAGAAGCAATACAAGATACCAAGGACGGTCACGTGTATTAGGATGCAGTTTAAGGGCCAGGCAGTGAAGGCCTCCAAACCGTGATGCTTTCGCCGGCCACTTTCCGCCACCTGAGGTCCGAATCTGCCGCTTTCGACGAAAATCACCTGACGCGGGGCACCACAGCGCTCGATCAACCGACCGGCAAGTTTGCGATGCTCGTGATTGACCAACGGTAGATTCAGCAGCCACGATCCGTTGTTGACGACAATCACGCGGCTGCCATTGTACTGAGAAACTTCCGCTGCCAGAACGTCGCCTTCCGACGAAAGAAGTGGAGTCACTTGCCAGCCAAAATGGATTTCGTCCTCGCTCGCCAAGCGCAGACGGCTGTGGAGCCAAATGTCAGTTTGGCTCGCATCAATTCCCTCGCTCCACACTCCTTCCAACGAATTCACGCGACGAGGTGGCGCGGAACGGTCAACTTCAAACCAAGTACATTCGTCCTTTTCGGAGAGACCGCTTAGCATGCTATCCCAATCGGACTGCGCGTGTGCCGCACGGCGACGGTACTCAACGGCGTCATCGACATCCGCGCGAGATTGCATGGTCCGCCAATAGGCGATTTCAGCGTTGAAGTCGCGGCCAACGTAAATCAGAGTTCGGTCATCTTCTTGATTCAGCCAATCCACGAAAAAACTGCGAACGTCGTTCGACGGCAAGTCGTGATCGTCTGGCACCCAAACAATGAGTGGCGCCTTTTTGACAAGTCGTCCGAGATATCGGGCCGTCGTAACTCGATAACCCGCCTGATCAAACATATCCGCCAGCACGCCTGTGCCATTCACACTTTGACCACCGGGTTTGCCTGCGCGTCGGCCGTATGTGCTTTCGATCCGCGAACCAGCCTGACAGCCGATCATCAATATTAGTAAGAAAGCACCCAGCCATCCCATGCTCTGATCCAAGATCATTAACGGCGTTGATTGTGGCTGTGTACTGTTCATTGATGGTTGTTGTCTGTCATCCCACGGTGGGCATCAATTGCTGAACCGTTTTGTGAAAATCGTCCAAGCGCTGCCAACAGGCTTCGAAACGTTTCTTTTCGATCGCATGGTCGCCAAAGAAACAATCTTCGAACGCAACCATTGTTTGGCGCAACATGCCGCGTAAGCCTTGGCCATCAGATTCCTCGTTCTGTGCACGCAATTCCCGCAGATATTGCCGATTCGTTTTACCTTTGGCAAGCCGAATCAGATGATGTTTGTCGAGGTGCACCAGTTGATAACTGAACAAGTACATAGTCGCCTCACCATAGTTACCCAACTCATAGTTGTGGCGCGATTCGCTTAACAAATCAGATTGGGGACGCTCAACGGGAAATGGAAGGTTTTCGATCTGCTCTGCTTCTCTGGCAAATCTTTCTTGCCTCGATACGGCTGAAATTCGGCCTGATAGGTGATCACGTTGCCAAATGACGCGAATCAATAGGCCCAAGCACCCGATAAGAAAAACCACCAAGATGGCCCAGACAAACCATTGGATGCCTTCCCAAAAACTGATATTCCAATTCCAGTTTTGCTGCTGAGAATTCCATTTAGGGAGATTCAATTCCCAATCCCGTGCCTCGGGTGGAGGAGTGGGGCGCTCGAATTCAAGTTGACGCAGGTCGTCCTCTTCGGCATCGTACCACGGATAATTGTTGCTTTCTCGCAAACCATCACGAGCGGCTTGGACAGACCACCGATCATGCGAAACAGTGTCATGCTCGTCGTCAGCCCGGGCACCGTGAGCGATCAGTAGGACCGTCAACAACGGCCACCGCAGCGACCGACCCACTTGCTTGAAATTGATTATCATACCACCGTTCCCGGCATCTGCGCGGCGGCTGCGCGCACCACGAGCTCGACTTCCCAACCTTCGCGACGAATGCGCAAATCAAGGTAGGAAAGGAACCGGACGACCGAGAAATAGCCACCGACGACCCACATGCAAACGGGAATTCCCACATGCGGCATCATCCATCCCCAATCCCACTTGAATAGCAACATGCCCATGGCGTACCAGATGCCAAAGACAAGTGAAACGACCATCGCAATGGCGACGAGCGCTGACATCAACCAGCGGGCAAATAGATCACCGGCAGTTGGATTGTGCAAGACCGTGCTGCGACGACGCACCGTCATTACGTAATCACTCTTCCCCCGCAATGGATTTTGTTCAAGCAAAACGATTTCATTAATGAAAGGTCTCACTGCACGCAACAACAAAACGTAAATCGCCAGCGGTATCAGCCATCCTTCCTGCGCTGAATAACCGACTGCGTGACGCGCAAAGTAAGTCAATAGCCAAGCCGCTCCGATTCCACGTACCATGAATTGGCACCAGGCGAGCGTCAGAAAGGATCGACGAAACCCTTGCAAGATGTCGCGCGGCTGAGGATTGTCCATGAATAGAGCCTGCCCGAGGTAAAGCGTGACCGCAACCGAGGCCAGCGGCGCCTCAAAAAACACGA
>CBDUAB010000073.1:0-8653 GCA_965365045.1 uncultured Planctomycetales bacterium | reverse complement strand
CTACACGACGCTCTTCCGATCTTCATGACAACATCGAGAGCGGACTTGAACAACACTTGCCGCCCCTTGACCGCGCGATTTGGGCTTTAGTCGAAGACTTGACGGACCGGAGAATGCTGGATGACGTGCTGATCTATTGCGCGGGAGAGTTTGGTCGCACACCACTGATCAACGGCCACGCAGGCCGCGATCACTGGTCGAATTGTTTTACGGTGATGCTCGCCGGCGGCGGCATCCAAGGTGGCCGAGTGGTCGGCGCAAGCGAGAAATGGGGTGGCGGGGTTCAAGAGCGACTCACGACGCCGCTCGACGTTCTGGCAACGATTTACCACACGCTGGGGATACCGCTGAACACCCACTTTGACGACTCAACCGGACGCCCCGTCAGCATCGTCGGCGACGGGCAACCGATCCACGAACTTTTCTGAGCTGAGGAATCTACCGCTGAAGTTCCGCGTTCCAGTAGGCATCGCTGAAAAACTTCGACCAGCTTTCCACCCGCTGTTCCTTTTGGGTGTACAACGGGCGCCACGTCGGACACTTTGGCACGCCACGCAAGCGCATCTGGGCCTGCTCGGGCGTACGGTCCGCTTTGCGTCGATTACAATCGATACATGCTAACACGCAGTTGGTCCAAGTCGACTGACCACCTTGCGCACGCGGTATGACGTGGTCGATCGTCAGCTCATTCGCGCCCGGTTGCCGACCACAATACTTGCACGCGTAGTGGTCACGCTTGAACACATTGCGGCGACTGAATGCAACGGTCGCCGATGGCATGTGATCGTAAATCAACAGTGTGATTACTTCCGGCACGCGCAGCCGACAAGTTACAGCGCGGACAAACGGTTCGCCCTCGTCGGGCGCCAGCCTTGCCCAATCGGCCCACTCGTACGTTTGGTAGTCGATGGGGTCGACGACGCGGGCCGTGTCGTTCCACACCATTACCAGCGCACGCGCCACTGTTGCTACGTTGATCGGTTGCCAGTTACGGTTCAACACCAACGTCGGACGTTCCAAAACAGCGCTGACAATCATAGTCGAATCCTCTGCCGCCCCTCGTTGATAGGGTATCCCGTGCGAATTGAACCCATCGCCGAGACCCACACAGGTTCGCGTGCCAAACCTCGACACTACGGACACCATAATGGGTGAGTGGATAAAAATGAACCGTGGAAATTGCAAATAACGGAATTTGGCCAATGTCAGATAGACAAGCCGAAAGCGAGGAAAGATCGTACGACGGATTGGCCAATTCGTCGAAAATCGCTCCATTTCCAGTTGAATACCCAACGGTGGAGGATCGGCTATCCCACGTGTACCTCGGATCCCGCAACCCGCGACAGAAAACGGACAAGTTATTCTTGAACGGCTCGTTAACGTTTGGCGTGGACGACTACCTTTTGGTGCCGGCGCCCTTTCGCTTGCCGTTTTCTCGCGGTTGGCGAAAGCCAAATCGTTGGCCAGATTGCGGGCCTGCGTGACGTTCAATGAATTCCTGAGGACTCTCTCCTCTCGCCACGGATTCCAGGAGGTCTTCGATGCCCACGCCTAGCTCGTCCAATATCTCCTGTAACTCCGCTGGAATTTGTAGAGGACCGTTTAGATCAGACGAATCAGATTCGTCAAACTCATCGTCGAATTCATTAGAGCCGAAAATCCCTGGGGCGCTTCCGTAGGATCGCAATCGCCGCAAGCTGAGAGAAGCGATTTGAACCAACGCCTCATCAAGCCGCACGTCACCATCTTCGCTGAGTTCCAGCGCACGTTCGAAGTTGTAAGTTGCCCACTGGCAATCGCACCTGTCCGGGCCAAGTGACATTTCATGAACCGCTAATCCAAAGTAAAAATGCGGATTTTGTGGAAACAATCGTACGCCGCGCTGAGACAGTTTTTTCAACAGCGTCGCGTGATCCGGCGAAGATGAAGCAAACTCCCAAGCATGCACAATATCAGCTTCATTCCAGGAACGACGCGTATACTTGCGGATGAACTCAGCCACCAACTTGATGTGCGTCTTAATGCCATGGTACTCGATCCCCGATGACGTGATTGAATTCATGAAATGCGCCAACTCCCCCGCGGTTTCTGAATCACGCTTGGACTGTATCGCTTTCTTTAGTCGGCTGTTCAAATTGCCACGAATTCGGCTGCTGACGCCACAACGAAATGCGTTGGCACAAACGGCGAGCATGGCGACAGGCTCTGAATTCGCATGCTCAAGGGCGGTTGCCACATGTCGCTCAGCACCTTCGGTGTTCCCCGCCTTTAGCTCGACCGCGGCACGCATCGATGCCAGCACGAAACGTTTGCGCGCCGGTCCGTAATACTTCTCCGCCTCGTCGAGTTCCGTCCGAGCGATGCCAAACTGCTTCTGTCTCGCGGCGAGTCGCGCGCAGTCGAACGACGATAACCAAAGTTGATCGGCTACCCGCCCATTACGGGGACGAAGTTGCTCAGCCCGTCTAGCATAGGATTTTGCCGTACCTGGATCGCCTGCTTTTTCCAGAAAGAATTCGGCGACTTCTAACAAAACGTCACAGTCTCCTTCGAAACGCCGCCCGAACTCCTTGTACAAGCTAGTCGCTCGAACTAACTTGCCCCAATCGACAAGCATCTGGCCGTGGCCGCTGAATGCCTCGCACAACATTGGATCGTGGTGACGACTCAACTCGTAATGCAGTTCGGCTGCCTGATAATACGCGTCAACCAATTCGTCGCGCCAAGCTTCGAAACCCTGGCGATCCATAAACGGGTGAGGCTGTCTGCTCGCCGCGGATTTCGCCTCGCTTACGCACATGCCAGCCATCCGCTCGCGGACAAGCGCAATGGCCACATTGCGGCGGGATTCCGGCAGATGGTCGCATCTGGCAAGGTCATCAACATATTTACCCCATGCCTTGATGGCGTCGTCGACTTCCTCGTCCAACTCGTGGAACAACGCATAGGCTCGATTGAACCGCGGGTCCGATGGCAACTCGAGAGCCGCCCGCCGGAGACGGTCGAGCTCTCCCGAGTCGAGTTCTTTGACGAACTTGCTCGCTAGCACTTCGGTGACTCGCCGCAGCACTTCAGGTTCGGACTTGCTGAATTGTCGTTTTAGTTCGCCATAGATGTTGGACCAAGCAGCATCGTCACGCAGGTCTGTCTGAAGGCGACGCAACAACGTGATCAGTGGTGACGTGAGCGCGGCCCGTGCGGATTTCAGTCGGGGCGAATCGATTTCGCTGTTGTTGCCACCAGCAGCCACAGTGAGAGTTTCCGCAATGTTGCGAGGCGGCCGACTTGCGTCAAGTCGCGACCAATTTGCGTCGCGGCGGTCCATGTCGCCGGCGTAGAACGCAATGAGTCCGCGCGTAAAAAACTTCCAATCCGCAAACGGCGAAGAGCGCTCGACGTTGGCAAGTAGCTCCCTAGCCTGTTCGTCCTGGCCCGCTTCGATTGCTTCGAGTGCCTGTCGCACACGTTTCGCGTCCCCCACCAGCTCGTTTGGGCAGCCAGGACCGGGACCCTTAGTCACGGCGTCATCGACCACCTCCAATAGAAGTCCTCGGTTGGAGGCAAGCGCGTGTTCGTTGGCGTTAGCATCGCCAATACCGAGCAACGCGTTTAGTCGGTTGATTTCCGCCTCCTCGTGAGGCGTTGGATTTTCGAGAGAATTGAGTTCGGTCAAGACGGCGCATGCTGGCTCGCGCATGTTTCGGCGGCGCAAGTCTTGAGCCCGGGACAAAAGCGATCTTCGTAACAGCGAACGGTTCTTTTCGGACGGGTCTTGGCGGTAGACCACACGGGCGTGCTTGAGCGCGAGCTTGACATTGCCCTTGGATAGCTCCCGCTCCGCAATGGCCCAGTCATCGACTTTCTTACCTTGATTTCCTTTACGTTTTTTCTTACCGGCCATGATATCCTTATCCTTCGAGGGCGCCGGAAAGCCACGGGGCATCCTTGGCGCGAGCCGTCTGGAACAGAATCCACGCGACGCGGGCGGTTGGTATCGCCGCCATTGGGCACGCAGGTTACATTAATTCAGGCCCTATAGCTTACGCCGAACGCGGCTTAACTCCAACCAGGATTTCGCAAATGTCTGATCCATTCGAAGTGCTCAATTTGCCAGCGACCGCCAATGAGCAAGCGATTCGCGCCCGCTATCTTGAGCTAGTCCGCAAATTTCCGCCCGAGTCTGCCCCGGATCGGTTCGCGGAAATACGCGCGGCTTATGACGAATTGTCCGACCCGCGTCAGCAACTACGGCGGACGTTGTTTCAACCCTCGGAAGATGCGCTCAGTGCAATCATTGCCGACGTGAGCACGACTTCGCGGGCGCGGCGAATCCCGACGGACGATCTACTATCCATGGGGCGTGACGCATGTTGAGCGTGCATGAGATCAATGACGTCGTCGATCGCGTCAGGGAATGGCTAGTCGAGTCAAATGAAGAGCTGGACAATGCCGATATCCTGGAATTGGCCCACATCTTCGAATCGAAGGAACAGCTCGCCAGCGATTCCGGCACGGCCGACGTGGGGCTGGTCCAGATTGCCGAGGCCTTTACCTCGCTACGACATGAGATCAAGCTGCACACGAAGAGCGTGCGAACCTTGCAAGACCAGGTCGGAGAAGGTCTAAACTGCCTTGGCGAGGCGACGGCGACGCTGAATACGACGACGGTGGATACACAGCAGCGTGCCGAACGCGAGATGAAACCGTTGATTGAGGCGTTGCTTGACCTGGACGAAGCGCTCGTACGAGCCTCTACGATGTATGCGCGGAATGTCGATCAAGCGGACCGATCGGCCGATTCTCTGATGAACGAATGCCAGACAGCGTTTGATCAGCTCCCAGCTTGGAAGCGCGTGGCGGCAAGATTCTGGCAAGAAGAGATGATGCAAACCGTAAAACGTTGGCAGGCTAAATCGCGACACGACAACTCGGACGACTACCAAGCAGGATTGCGCATGTTACAAACCAGGCTTGAGCGAGCATTCGCCGCAAGCCAAATTCAACGTATGGCTTGCGTTGGACAGACCGTGGACCCGCAAACCATGCGCGTCGTCGAAGCCGTCCGCAACGCAAATAGTCCCCTCGGCACGGTGCTGGAGGAAGTTCGACCGGGGTACTTACGCGAAGGAAAGGTTCTCCGTCACGCGGAAGTGAAGGCCGCCGCCGAGTGAGATTCCAGCCAAGGACCACTTGCCCACAATTTGAGGTTGATCAAATGCTGCGTCTTGATAATAACTTTAGACTGCACGGCCGTGTAATCAGATGCTTGTACTGAACTAAGGAGCAGTTTCGTATGGAAACGATTTTGGGCATCGACCTGGGGACGACCAATAGTGTCGTTTCGATCCTTCGCGATAATCAGACTTACGTAATCCCGGTGGAAGGAGAGCTGCGGACGCTACCGTCCGCCGTGGGCATCGACCAGGACGGCCAAGTCATCGTCGGCACGCCCGCCCTCAACCAGGCCATCTTGCTACCTGACCACACGATCCTGTCGGTCAAGCGCCGCATGGGAAACAATGAAACGTTCACTCTGGGCGAGCAACAGCTAACGCCGCAAGAAGTCTCGGCTATCATCCTGCGCACGCTCAAGGAACGTGCTGAAACGCACCTTGGTCAGGAAATCACGAAGGCCGTCATCACCGTTCCTGCTTTCTTTACGGATAACCAACGGCAGGCAACACGACAGGCTGGAGAAATAGCTGGATTGGAAGTCGTTCGCATTGTCAACGAACCGACCGCGGCGGCGTTGACCTATGAGTCGGACAGTGATGTAAGCAAGCGGTTATTGGTGTACGACCTCGGCGGCGGAACTTTCGACGTGTCGATCGTCCAGATCGAACAGGGCGTCGTCGAAGTGCTCAGTAGCCATGGCGACACGCAACTCGGCGGCGACGACTTTGATCAATTACTGCTGGATCACGTATGCGACGCTTTTGAAAAGGAACAAGGAGTCGATCTGCGAACCATCGCTGCAGCGCGCTCGCGTATGAGGCAATCGGTCGAGGAAGCCAAAAAGCGACTATCCACGGAGGCGTACACCACGATCGAAGAGCCTTTCATCGCGGAGCATCAGGGCAAGCCACTCAATCTCTCGATGACGATTGATCGGTCAGATTATGAATCGCTCATCGAGCCACTCATCCAAAAGACGATCGACAGCGTGGACAAATCTCTGGAGGATGCCAAACTCTACGCCAAAGACGTCGACACGGTGATCCTTGTGGGCGGCTCGACGCGTACGCCGATGGTGCAGCGGGTCGTGGAAGAAAAACTCGGCCAGCAACCGCTGGCCAGTGTTGACCCCGATCTGTGCGTTTCGATGGGCGCGGCAATTCAGGGCGGGCTCGTGGCTGGGTTGGACGTCGGCCCGGTCCTCGTGGACATCACGCCACATACCCTGGGAATTCGTTGCCTCTCCATGCGAGACGACATGGCCACCGATCGTTTCTTCGCGCGTATGATCCAACGCAACACATCCTTGCCGGCCAAACGCTCTCATATCTTCTACACCTGTCACCAAGGTCAGGAGGCCGCCAAACTTGACATCTATCAAGGCGAACATTCCGATGTCACGCTGAATGAATTGGTCGGCTCGGTCACGCTCGAAGGACTAGACGAAGCCGCGGATGCGAATAACGAGGTCCTCGTACGATTCGACCTCGACCTGAATGGCGCATTGACCGCTACTGCCGTCGAACGTGCCACATCGCTGGAAACGTCACTTACGATCGATAACGCCATTACTCGTTTTCGCGCCGAAAATCAATCGGAGGCGAAACAGAAACTGGCAAAGATGCTTGGTTTCGAGGACGAGAAAACAACGGAAACCAAACCGGTTGAATCCGACGATGAGCTTCCGCAACCGATCCGTGAACGCCTTGCCCGCGGCGAACAAGTGATCGCCCGTGCGGGAGTTGTCTTGGAAACGGCATCCGACCAAGATCGTGACGAAATCAATCAGCTTGTCAGCGAGTTGCGTGACGCGCTGTCAGCGCAACGCGAAGACGACATTGATGCGACCGCCGACAAGCTAGACGACATCCTCTTTTATTTACAGGACGATTGATAGACCGCGTTTGGGATGAACTTGAGGTTTTTATATGCCCGCAAGCTGCGGACCGTGAATATGTCATTACCAATCGAATCTCAGTCGAAAGCGGATGACGGGTCTGGCTGTACCGAGTCCGTTATTGCGGATGGCGTCCTCCCGGATTCCTTGAAGTGCCCTACGTGTGGTGCCGACCAGGTCCCCTCAAACACGTGTCGGCGTTGTGGCAGTGACTTGGCTTTGATGGTCACCTTGTCCCGCGAAAACACAAGGCTCCGCCGACGGTGTCTGGCATTGCTTAGGCAACGCCGACTGTTGTTGGCGAGTCGGGTAGCTCAGCGCTGTTGGGAACTTTCGTCGGATGCCTCGAACGCCCGCTTGTTAGCTACGTGCGATTTGCTTCGCGGGGATTTCAAAGCAGCGACACAACGCCTGAAACATCCGGGCGTGGGTCGGATGTGCCTTCCAAAGATCTCAGCCGGTGATCATTCTTGAATCACGTGCCCCATGACTGCGTTTTCGCGGGTAAGGTAGTTGGGAAATCGTGTGTGTAAGCGCATGATCTCAAGAACCTGATAATTCGTTTTCGTCAAGCCGCAAATTCGCAGGACGCCGCTTCGCTGGTGGAGTCGTTTGTGAAGCAACACGATTTGACCCACGAGATGACTGGTGAGCAGGATGCCCTCGTCAAACTCCATGACGACCCGAAACTTTTGATGTTCCTCGGCAATCGACCAAACTCGTTCCGCTAACCGCGGCATGTGTTCGGCGTCATCGCGATCTCTATGCAGACGCACAAAGATCCATTCCGCGCTGATGTCAACCGCCAAGTCCCAACCAGCCGCGACATTGATCATTATCAGAGACCTCATTGAGCGGATTATCACGGAAGTTCATTCTTGCCAACTGTATCCACCAATGCAACTACTTGAGAATCGAGATGTTTTCGGACGACCTTCTCGGGATAAAGCAGACGGGCGACAACGTGATCGTCCAAACCCAGCGCGTAGAGGATTTCGGTTCCACTGGAGATCAAGGACGCGATGCGCATGCGCGGTATAGGTCCGTTGTTGTGGGAACACTAATCTACACTAATCATCGCTAATTAAAACTCTGGTAACGGCGCTCGCCCTAGCGAAGACAATTGCATTAGCGAAGATTAGTGTTCCGAGACCAATTACACAAAAGTGTCGCCGTGCTATTCGTCAGGATTCACTTGGTCGTCAGCCGGTGTGGAGTTTGTTTCCTCAACCGACGTTGTATCCTCGCCGTCGCTCGCTTCTTCGTCGCTCACTTCGTCGTCACTCGTTTCTGCTGACGCGGTCGTTGTCCGCGGTTCCGTCGTCTCCTTCTCCGCCGCCGCATCAGTAGCGTCGTCTCGTGGGGTACTCGTCGGTGTTTCGACTGCTGACTCCGATGCTTCTTGGCTGTCGGCGTCCGCCGGTGCCGCGCCGTTCGCGGGTGTTCCTACACTGGGGACGATGTCCGCGTATTCGTCGTCGAAGTAAGAGAGCAATTGCATGAGCGGGAACCCAATTGGCGGGAACTGTTCGTCCAACTGTCCCAGAAGGCGCCTATAACGTTTAATCGCGTCGTAGTTTT
>CBDUAB010000072.1:0-8660 GCA_965365045.1 uncultured Planctomycetales bacterium | reverse complement strand
GGCGGGTGACGTTGATGGTGGGTGCCGACCACAATAGCGGCGTCGTCGCCCATCAGCTTCAAACGCACCCCGACATTCCTTATCACATCATCGGCTTTCTCGACCGTACTTCGGATCGCCAGGGGGCGCGGTTGGGCGGCATTCCTATCGTTGGTGCCGTCGACGAGGTAGCTACGGTCGCACGTGACTACAACGCCACCGACGTCTTGGTCATGGGTGCAACTTTGAACGGTAGTAAGTTGCGCGGGCTCATGGATGAGTGCGAAGAACACAACCTTAAACTCAAAATAATTCCATCGGTCATCGATCACCTCAACAGCGACAGCCCGATTCCGATTCGCAACGTCAACATTAACGACTTATTACGCCGTGAACCGGTTCAACTCGATATGGAGTCGATCTCGGACCAGCTCGCTAACCGCACGGTGATGGTGACGGGCGCCGGCGGAAGCATCGGATCGGAGATCTGTCGCCAGCTGCTGAGGTTCCAACCTAAAAAGTTGGTTCTCGTGGACCAGGCCGAAAACAGCCTGTTCATAGCGAACAACGAGCTTCGCGCCGCACGAGCGCCGGTTCAAATTGAACCATGTGTCGCGAACGTGCTTGATTTTGATCGCATGAAGGCTTTGTTCGAAAATCATCGTCCAAACTTCGTTTTTCACGCCGCGGCACACAAACATGTCGGTCTTATGGAAGACAACGTTGTCGAATGTGTACGTAACAACGTATTCGGCACGAAGCGCGTTGCGGATTTGGCGGATCAATTTTCGGCTGCCAAATTTGTGTTGATTTCGACCGACAAAGCGGTGCATCCGGCCAGCGTCATGGGCGCGTCGAAACAGATTGCCGAGCGTTATATTCATGCCATGGCGCAAGAATCACAGACCGCGTTCCTTGTTGTCCGATTCGGCAACGTTCTCGGTTCCAATGGCAGCGTCGTTCCCATTTTCCAGGAGCAGATTCGTCGTGGTGGACCCATCACTGTTACCGATCAACGCATGACGCGGTTCTTTATGACGATCCCCGAAGCCTCACAGCTTGTATTACAAGCTACCGCGATGGGGCGAGGTGGTGAGATTTTTGTCTTGGAAATGGGTAAGCAAATTCGGATCGTGGACCTCGCACGAGATTTGGTTCGTTTGTCCGGGCTTCCGCACGATGCCATCGAAATCACCTACGTGGGGTCACGGCCTGGTGAGAAACTCCGTGAGGAACTATACTTCGACGAAGAAGAAACCCTTACGACGTCGCATCCAAAAGTTCGTGCTGCTTACCATCGTCCCTATTCGGTCGCCGACGTACGTGACGCAATTCGAGAGCTGAAAAAAACGCTGCAACACGGCGACGCAGCTGTCCGTGAGAAACTCAAGGACATCGTGCCGGAGTACACCCCATCCGCTGGCTTGCTTGAGCGAAGTGCCAGCAGCACGTAACTACTGGCCGCCGAACACGCCCCACCAACGGAAGTCACCTTCGGAGGGGGCGTACTTCTCTAAAGGGACTTAACATGAATCGACGTGCGTTCATCACTGGAATCACGGGTCAAGATGGATCGTATTTGGCCGAATTGTTACTCGCGAAAGGCTATGAAGTTCATGGTTTGGTCCGCAGAAGCAGTTCGTTTAACACGGAGCGCATCGATCACATTTATCAAGATCCCCACGAATCCGACGTACAGCTCAGACTGCATTACGGTGATCTATCTGACGGGAACGGTCTGACGAGATTGCTGTTGGAAATCGAGCCCGACGAGGTCTACAACCTCGCGGCCCAGAGTCACGTGCGGGTCTCCTTTGACCAGCCGCTATATACGGTGGACATCGCCGCGACCGGAACACTCAGGCTTCTTGAGGCCGTTCGCATGCTCGGCCGAGGCAAGAATGTGCGTTTTTATCAAGCATCGTCCAGCGAGATGTATGGTAAAGTGCACGAAGTGCCTCAGAGTGAAACGACCCCTTTTCATCCCCGCAGCCCGTATGCATGCGCGAAGGTCTTCTCCTTCTACCAAACGCAGAATTACCGCGAAGCGTACGATATGTTTGCCTGCAATGGCATTTTGTTCAATCACGAATCTCCGCGCCGCGGCGAAACCTTTGTGACGCGCAAGATCACGCGGGCCGCCACGCGGATTCGCGAAGGCCTCCAAGACAAACTCTATTTAGGAAATCTCGACGCCAAGCGAGACTGGGGTTACGCCAAGGATTACGTGGAAGCAATGTGGCTGATGCTTCAGCAAGACGAACCGGACGATTTTGTTATTGCCACGGGCGAAACGCACACGGTACGTGAATTCGTTGAGTTGGCCTTTAACGCGGTTGGTCTGAATACGGATGACTACGTCGGTGAGGACGAGCGTTACTTACGACCTAGCGAAGTTGACCTCTTACTCGGCGATGCAACGAAAGCACGTGAGCAACTCGGGTGGGAGCCTCAGGTGTCCTTCGAGCAGCTTGCCGAGATCATGGTCAGGCACGATTGGAAAATCGCTCGTGAAGAACTGGCGATTGTCCGACATCAGGCAACCGTCGAATAATCCAAGTAGATGCACGATCGACTCTTCGTTTTCAGTGGCATCGATGGTGCCGGAAAATCGACGCAAATTGAGCGCGTCGCGTGCCAACTTGTACAGTCCGGTCGCGTGCCATTTGTCTTGTGGGCGCGCGGTGGGTACACGACAGGCATGAATGTTTTAAAAGGCATCTTGCGTCTCAGCAACAACAGCCGCCTTCCTTCGCCTGGGCCGAGCGCAAAGCGTTCGCGCTCGTTTGCCAATCCGTGGGTGCGCAAATGTTGGCTGCGACTGGCGATCTTGGATCTCATTCGTGTTTACGGCGTTGTTCTTCGCTGGCGCCTGTGGCGTGGACAAGTCGTGCTTTGTGATCGCTACTGGCCAGACACACTGCTGGACTTTCAACTGCACTTTCCCGAGGAAAACGTGGCTGGCTGGCGCCTCTGGCGCGCACTTCAGCGCGTCTGTCCCCAGCCAAACGCGATTTTTTTGATGCGCGTTCCGCTCAACGTTTCGCTTGAGCGTTCCAAACAGAAGCAGGAGCCGTTTCCTACACCGGCCGGCGTTTTGGAAACTCGCTTGCAGGCTTATGACGACTGGTCGAAACAAGAAACTTGTTACTTGCTCGACGGCCAACGCCCGAGGGAAGAGTTGACCGCCGAGATTATGACAATCATCGAGCCACAAGTGGCCGGTCGAGGCTCGCCACGGGGAAGGGTCGGGCTTTCCTAAGATGCGTATGAGCTTACTTCTCGAACGAGAGCCATTCGGCGACATACTCACCGAAACGCTCACACCGTTTTGGAGCCGATTACTCGGCCAGCAAATGCAAATCGATTGGTGGTGGAATCCGCCGCGACGTCAGTTGTCTGGCAACGATGCGGGCGGCCGTTGGCTGTGTAACGTTTATTTGAACGCGATTTTTCCGATGGGCATCAACGGTTTAGCGCTCGAGCCGATTCGTCGAGAATTCTCACGCAGCGTTGTTGCCTGGCGCCGGCCGTTGCAACAGGCTTATGTAGCGTTGGCGCTCGCGCCACGTTCCGCACGTTGGTTTACACATGCATTGCTACAAGTTGCTCCCGTTGTCGAATCAATTCGCCGGCAGGTCATCGTGCCGGGAAATAACAAAATACGTATCCTCGACCGGCAAACCGAAACCGTCTACGGGGTCCTGAAAGCTGGTTTTTCACGCGATCGTTTCAGTGCCGAGATAAGGGCTCGCGAACAAGCCGAGTCTCTGGGCATTCCGGTACCGCAACTCGCGGCGACCGACGTTGCCGCTGGCTGGTTTCGCGAGCAGTACGTCGTCGGTACGCCCTTGAATCGATTGTCATGCCGGCAGACAATCACTTCGATCACACAACGAGCCGCCGGCAGTCTCCAGCGGCTGGCAGAGGAAACGCGCCAAAAGACAATACTGTGTGACTACGTCGACGCGCTGCAAGCGAGCATCGGTCGGCATCTCAACGCTGTTTTGACCCTTGAAAATCTGACGCAAACTAAAAGCGGAACGCAATTCCAAGCTTCTGTTCATGGCCGCGCAGTCACGGCCAGAGAAAAGCTGGCTAGGCAAGTTCTTTCCGGGCGCTCTGCAGACGCCACGATCGACACAGTGCAGACGCACGGTGACTTTCAGCCCGCCAATATTCTGGTTGGCGAGGATGAGTTTTGGATTATTGATTGGGAGTATGCGGCGCGCCGCCAGGCGCTCTACGATACATTCGTTTTTCATTGCCAGTCACGTCATTCCCAAATAGGAAGCGGTTGTGGGCTGGCCGCGCGTTTGCGAGAGTTCGTGAACTCAGGCTGGGAGCGATTGGTAAACGCGGAGAATCCACCGCCCGTTCATACGGACATTGGCGACCGGTCACGCCGCCGCCGGCATGCTGCCCTGTTTCTGCTGGAAGATTTAGACGTGCGCCTTGCCGAGAATACGTATCCACGTTTGACTGCACTTAACTGTGGTCTTCGTCAGCTTCTGAATGAAATCGAATCTTGGAATTCGTTCGAATGAAGAATCAGCAACGGCAACAGACGTCACTATTGATACTTAACCAGATGGCCGGTCCGATGACCTGGGAATTGGCCGTGGACTTGGCTGCCAAGTTGGGGCAGGTTGACGTGCTCACGGGACATCCAGATACGTTAGCGAAAGGCAGCCAAAAAGGCGTCCGGCTGCACGCAGCCTGTTCGTACCGACGTGGCGGCAACCTGCGTCGTTTTTTAAGCTGGGCACACTACGTCATGCAGGCCAGCCTCTGGCTTTGCCGCAGACCGCGATCAATTCCGGTACTGATATTCTCCAATCCGCCGATTGTCATTTGGCTAGGCTGGCTGATGAATCGAGTCCGCGGCACACCGTATGCCGTTATGGTCCATGACATCTTTCCTGATGCGATTGTGCGTATGGGCGTCCTATCAGAATCCAATCTTCTCGCACGCGTTTGGCGATACCTCAATCGTCTGGCGTACGAAAGGGCCGAGATAGTCATGACGCTTGGCCCCCATATGGCGAAACACCTGGAAGCCCAATTTGACCCACGGCGAACGAAAACTGGCAAGCTTATCATCGTCGATCCGTGGGCCGACGCTTTGGTTTTGCAGCGACGTGCGAAGAGTGACAATTGGTTTGCCGAAAAATACGAGCAAGTTGACAAGCTTACCGTTATGTACTCCGGAAACATGGGCCGCAGTCATGATATTGAATCGATCTTGACAGCAGCTAAGGACATGCAACGACGCGACGATGTGTCCTTTATGCTCATAGGCGCAGGACCGAAGTGGCACTCGGTTGAGGAATATCTACGGCGAGATCATTTGAGGAATGTTGTGCTGCTGCCCTGGCAGCCGGAAGAGGACTTGCCGTATACACTTACTACGGCGGATATCGGAATCGTTTCACTGGAGCCAGACCTCACTGGGCTCGCCGTTCCCAGCAAGGCGTATTATTTTTTGACTGCCGGTGTTCCAATTATTGCTTTGTGCAAGCAACAAACCGAATTGGCGGATGTCGTGCGTGAATTCGGGTGCGGCTGTGTGATTTCCCCCGGAAACCCGGCGGCAATCACCGCTACCCTGCGGCAACTCACGTTGGAGCCAGAGAAACTGGACTCTTGGCGTGCCGGCGCCACCGCGGCACGAATACGATTCTCACGCGCGAGAAACACCGAGATATTCTTACGGACTTTGGAAACTCATTTATTGCGCACGTCGAAACGAAGCTCGGCAGGCGTGGCGTACGAAGCGACCACATCGAGTTAATCGCCCTCACAATATGGCAGTAATGCTCAAATGCGGTGCCGTTTTCCTACACATACCCAAAACGGGAGGCAGTTGGGTTACGCGCGTGCTCACCGACTGCGGTTTGATCGAGCGGGAATTTGGACACATCCATGCCGATATGGTGCGTGTCCTCTACTACAGTTCGGGTCGCCAAGTCTTTTGGCGGGCCGCGTACGAGGCGGCCAAAAGTCGCGTTCCACGCGCCATCAAATTCCGCATTATGAAGCCCGTGAGACAGCGGCGGAAAACGCAACAGCAGACATCCAAAGTCCCTTTCTGTTTCTGTTTTGTTCGGCATCCTGTCTGTTGGTACGAATCGTGGTGGCGCTATATGAACGCCCGCGCCGGTACGGATTGGGCGGCGGAATCTGATCTATTGGGTTGGCACCCATGTGCCGCGATCAAACACCTCGGTGCTGATAGTTTTGAACAATTCGTCCGTAATGTGATTCAGCATCGTCCTGGCTTCGCGACTGAACTGTTCGCCCAATATGCGCAGCCACAGATCAGCTTTATCGGCAAGCAGGAAAACTTGGCAGACGATTTGATAGACGTCTTGCAACAATTGAATATCACATTCGACGAGCAGCGCATCCGGGAACACGCTGCGATCAATGTCAGTTCGCGGGAAGCATCGGCTCGATTATCGGACGATTTGCGTGCCGAGTTGGAGCGACTGGAATACGCTGGAATGGCACGTTACCGTTATTCGATGACTTCCACGGTTGCCTCGACGACGACCGATCACGAATCTGGGACGCGTGTTGTGAATGACTAATGTCTAATGACTAATGACTAAGGAATGACCAATGACCAATGACGAATGCCAAAATGCGTGTCCGGGAAAAAACGCATGCTTATTGGTCATTAGGAATTCAGATTTTGTTTAGTCATTAGTCCTTAGACATTAGTCATTCCCCGAGGACATTCCATTGTTAGGCATGCGTCCGTCTGTCTTAGACCTGACGAAACCGCAAACGCGTGACACGATCGATCTCAATGCAGAAATCATTTATTCGCGTTCGTAACGGTTTGCGACGAGCGTTGTATCGTCAACGGATTCGATTCGGGCTTGTCGCGGAGCGGCCCGAATTGCCTGAAGAACATTTTGTGCGGCTCAAATCGGTCTGCATCTTTTTGGGACCGTATCGGAATCTCACGACATTGACCGCAGCGTTATTGAGCTTGCATCCGCGTTGCCAAGTGTTAAACCACAGTGGTTTTCACATACTTGAGGAAGACCAGCTGAACTTTTTCAAGAATTCGTCTCCGGCAAGTTTTCGCAAGTTTCTGCAATACATCGTCACGGAGTCGCAACGTGGGACTGCCGGGGATGATGGCGGCTCGATAACCTTGTCCCATGCTTTTCGCAGCGTTCCGATGCGAGAGGCATACGGTGCGCGGTTTGGCGACGAACTTTACAAATCCGATGCAGAGTGTTTTGTATGGAAGGAATCCCTGGCCGTATCGAACTATTTGCGCGCACAAAACGTGCCGATTGACGGCCTTCTCGCGCGAAATCAACATGTCCGGTTCTTGCTGCCAATTCGCAATCCGATGGATTGTGCGATCTCCAATGTCAGGACGGGACACGGAAAGCGCTTCGACCAGGTTCAACGCCAAGATTTCCGTGACGTTCTCAAAGCCGTTGTTCGCGAGATCGACTGGTTTCACCGACTTTCCCGCGCTTATCCAGATCGCTTTTTTTCTTTTTGCGAGTACGAAGTTGACGCCTCTCTGCTGGCAAGTCTGGCCGAGTTTCTCAGCATCGAAGCCGATCCACGTTGGATTCGCGACGCGCTGCACTGCTACGATGTCAAAGCGTCCTACAATCATTCGGCGGAGCATGTTGCTGAGCTTCAGCGACTCATTGACGATCACTTTGCGGACGACGCCGAGTTTGCTGGCCGCTTAAAAAAGTTTCTGCCAGTCGATTCATGATAACGCTTTACCAAGCGACCAGATGTGATGCACGGAATTGCGAAACAGTAGCGGTGCGCCGACCAAAATGAACCCGACATACGCGGCCGCAACGAGCGGTGTACGGTAAACTGATGGAATCATCGCCAGTTGCTGGTCTAGATATCCGCATAGAATCGCGACGGATAACGTGAACAAGTACGGAGGAACGACAACTTGAAGTACGGGTCGCAAAGTGATGTCCAAACGACGCATTAGGTAAGCTGCTTCTAGCAAACTGCTAACTGCTAAATAGACTGAGACGCCGGCCGCGATCGAGCCAGGATCACGGTTCCAGCGGACGGCGACGAAAGCAACCGTTGCAGCCAATCCAACAGAACGCATGACAACGGCGGCACCCCACAAACGAAACCTTCCCGCGGATTGGACAACCATCCGCACCAGGAGTGCGAACAAATGCAGGGGCATGGCGGCCGCCAACCAGCGCATCGCCGGTACGGCAGACGACCAGCGACCTTGCCAAAGTAAATGCTCAAATCTACCGGCCATCAAGGCGAAAAACAGAAACAATCCGCTGGTAATCAATCCGATAAACGCCGCCGCGCGAACAATAGCTCGCGATTGTCGCGCCGCATCCTGTTCAGTCAAGGAAAACGTCGGAATCAAGACGCGTCGCAGACTCTGACTAAACAAGAGGACCGGTTGAACCGCCAATTGATAAGCAAAGAAGTAAACGCCGACGACGGTAGTCGGGGCCACGAGCCCCAGGACCAAGTAATCAATTTGTCGGAAGACCGACGAGGCAAACGTACCGCTAAACACCCATTTGCTGGCGCGAAACATTTCGCGGATGCGTTGCCACGACATTGGTTCGTGCCACGGCGTAAGACCCGTCAAGGCGAAGGCAACACCCATGCGCAGCATCGCGAGCGGTATGAGCGGCAAC
>CBDUAB010000071.1:0-8716 GCA_965365045.1 uncultured Planctomycetales bacterium | reverse complement strand
CTGGGTAGTGTTCGTATTGCTGTGCATCCTAACGACGATGTCATTCTTGACGTTTTTTGACTTTTGGGACCAAAGGGTGCCAGTGAACGTCAGCCGTACGTTTATGATGGCTGTGTCGTGCGCCAAGGCGATGTTGGTGATTCTGTTTTTCATGCATGTGTTTTGGGAAGCCAACTGGAAATATGTCCTCACAATTCCTTGCGCCATGATGTCGGTGTTCTTGCTGCTGATGCTAGTGCCCGATGTCGGCTGTCGCTACAGCCGCTACGACGAGGAACGGCTGCTGCATGCCGCCGATCCCGTTGTGCATCATGACGTTGTGCATCATGGGGGCGACGCTAACGGCGCGGCAGATGACAATGACCACGCACACGACGAAAACGCCGACCACAATTGACCGACTGTGACATGACAACAACAGTTGCAATCGAGGTGGACGATTTATTTCACAGCTACGGTGAGCGCCCAGCACTGGGCGGTGTCAGCCTTTCGATCGAAGCGGGCGAAGTGTTCGCAATCGTCGGGCCCAACGGCGGCGGCAAGACGACGCTTTTTCGGGTGCTCACGACACTCATACCGCCTCAGCGCGGCACCGTGCGAATTTGGGGGCTCGACGTTCACGATCAGGCCTCCCGGGTGCGCCGCTGCATCGGTGTCGTTTTTCAAGCTGCCAGCCTGGATCGCAAATTGACCGTGCTGGAAAACCTCCAGCAGCAGGCGGCGCTGTACGGTGTCTCGCGCACGATCTTTCGTCAACGATCCGAGATGCTGCTATCCGAACTTGGCTTGGTGGACCGGCGGCGTGATCTGGTGGAAACGCTGTCGGGTGGTCTGCGCCGGCGTGTTGAACTGGCCAAGGGCATGATTCATCAGCCACGTTTATTGCTGATGGACGAACCGACAACCGGTTTAGATCCGGGAGTGCGGAGTGACCTATGGCGATACCTGCATCAACTGCGTGACGAATTTGGCGTGACGATCGTGCTGACGACTCACTTGCTCGATGAAGCTGATCGTGCCGACCGGCTGGCCATCTTGAATCAGGGCGAGATCGTCGCCATGGACAAGCCGGCCGTCTTGCGCGATTCCGTCGGTGGCGATTCCATCACAATTGACACACATGATCCTGCCGCGCTGGCGGCGGAGATTCGCAAACGATTTGGAGTCGACGCGACCGTGATTGACGGCAGCGTGCGTCTCGAACAACCTGACGGACCCGCTTGGGTGCCACGCCTGGCAGCCGAGTTTTCGGATCAGACGCGTGCCATTCATGTGGGACGTCCGACGCTGGAAGATGTCTTTATTTCCCGCACGGGACACCGGTTTTGGCAGGATCACATCGAACATTGATTCCATTATTGGAAAGCGCTATCTTGTGTCATCCTGAGGGAGCGACAGCGAGTGAAGGATCTGCCAGCGGCGCTAGAGCTGCTGGCAGATCCTTCGCCTCGTGTTACTCGGCTCAGGATGACAGATAACCCTAAACATATGAGAGCTCGCGCCACTTCCTTGACACAATGTGACGCTGTTCATTTAGAAGAAAGGCCATTCCCGATGACTGCCGAATCGGCACTTAACGAATTCGGCGACGCGCGGCCGCAACCTTGGCGAGCCGCGACCGCGTTATGCTGGCGCGAGTGCGTGCGGTTTGTACGACAGAGGAATCGCGTTATTGGGGCGATTGGACAACCCATACTGTTTTGGATACTCTTTGGTGCCGGCATGAACAGCACCTTTCAGATTTCCGGGCAGAGTTTTCGGGAGTACTTTTTTCCCGGTACGATGATGCTGATCCTGCTGTTCACCGCGATATTTGCCACCATTTCGATAATCGAAGACCGTCGCGAAGGTTTCCTGCAAGGCGTCCTGGTCTCCCCTATTCCGCGTTGGTCGATGGTCCTCGGCAAAATCATGGGTGGCGCTTTGATCGCGACGCTGCAAGGATTGATCTTTCTCGCCCTCGCGCTAACATTGGGCATTCGGTTTCATTTGGGAACCGGCTTGATGATTGTGGCCTGGCTGTTGATTTCGTCCATTGGCCTGACTGGACTGGGGTTTGTATTGGCGTGGCGGATGGACTCGACCCAGGGATTTCATGCCATTATGAATCTGCTGCTGATGCCGATGTGGCTGCTTTCCGGGGCTTTTTTTCCAATTCCCCTGCTAAACAACGGTACTGGCTGGGGCGAAAAAATCCTGCATTTTGTCATGCGGTGCAATCCGGTAACTTATGCTGTGGCCGGCCTGCGCCGTTTGCTCTACCGCGACACCGGCGCCGTTGAACATGGCTTAGCCGACATTTGGCTGCCGGGACTTGGTATCAGCACATTTGTCTTGTTTAGTTTTGCAACAATTATGTGTGTGTGTGCGTGGCGCATGTCGTGTCGTCACACATCTGGAGATCTATTATGAAGAATAATCGAGCTTTACTTTTTTGGCTCGCCGTTTTGTTCGTCTTTGGTGGCACGATGACAATCTTGTACGCAACGGGCCTGCTTGACCGTTCGCGCGAAGTTGCCACGTCGGCCACAGTCGAACCTGCGACCGATTCGCACACTTCCTCAAGCACAAAAACCGCCACATTTACACCTGGCACGATCGAAGAATTCCAGATGATCGACCAACTCGGGCGCAAGTTTCATTCGGACAAGCTCAAAGACCAGATCTGGATCGGAAGTGTTTTCTTCGCGAATTGCCCCAGCACCTGCCGGATGCAAAACATCGAAGTCGCCAAACTGCAACACGAGTATGCCGATAAAGGCGTACGACTGGTTAGCATCACCTGCGATCCGGATCGCGATACAGTTGACGTTCTCGCTGGCTACGCACGGATGTTCAATGCGGACCCAGAAAAGTGGTATTTTCTGACCGGTGATTTTGCGGAAACCGCACGCATCGGCAACGAAATGTTCGGGATTACCGTGCAGCGTGAAACGCATTCCGATCGTTTGGTCCTAGTAAACCGTGAGGGCAAAGTGCATGGCACGTACCGTTCGATGCAAATCGATGACGTAATGAAACTGCGCAAGGACTTAGATGAACTTCTGGCCGCCGAATCAAACGAGCAGGATATAGCGCGTGCCGATCAAGACGCGAAGGTTGAGAGTTGAGAGATAAGTATTAAAGGATAGGAGGCGGAGCATGATGATGTTGCATTCTGAAAAACTGAACATTTGGCGCAACTCAAAGCTTCCAGCTCTCGACTCTTCATCATGAGCGAAATCGTCCCGTGGTTGCCTCATTTAAATGCGACGCTGAACGTGACTGCCACGTTTCTGCTGCTGTTGGGATACATTTGGATCAAGAGCGGACGTGAAACGGCCCATCGAAAAACGATGCTGACGTGTTTTGCCGTGTCCGTCGTTTTTTTGATCAGTTACTTGATTTATCACGCGTATGCACGGAGTGTGCCGTTTCCCGACTATCCGCCGCCGATCGTACGACGTTTTTACTTTTTTATCTTAATTACACACATTTTTCTGGCCGCCACGGTACCGTTTTTGGCGGTCATCACAATCTACATGGGCCTGCGTAATCGCCGTCTGGCCCACCGCCGTCTGGCGCGCTGGACGTTTCCGATTTGGCTGTATGTTTCCGTTACCGGTGTGATCGTGTACTTCATGCTATATCAGTTGTTTCCACCACTGCCGGTAGCAGCTATAATCTGAGAATGTCACGAAAACTCTTACAATACATCGTGGTTGTGATCTTGGTCGTCAGTCTGCCAAGTGTCGTTTTGGCATGTCCAACGTGCAAGCAGAGCTTGGCCGAAGCGACCAACAATCCGAATCTGGTGCGTGGCTATGGCTGGAGCATCATGTTCATGATGTCTGCCCCATTTCTGATCTTGGCCGGATTGGGGAGCTATTTCTACTACGAGATTCGACGGGCCAGAGCGCGGCAGGCGCTTGGCGGCGCACCTTATGAGAGCGCCACCGTCATCGCAGCCGTAAAGTAGTGGTATTTCGAAATGTCGTCGATCCTTGACAGCCCGGCGATCCGTCGCGCGGCGTTACCGATTTCCGTCTAGCAGTACCATCAACTTGGAGCAGGCGGAATTATCCCTGGAAAAACAGAGCTTTTACAGGGCATCTCTATTCGTCTTCTTGGTCCCTAGCGCGTTCGACCAACCGAGCGAACTTCGTTGCGTAATCTCGATGGACCGTCGACAGATGCTGAAGAATCAATTCGGTTTGGTCCATGTTAACTCGCATTAGTTCGATCACGTCCGCTTCATCACGACCGCGGCCGGCTGCAAGCTTTAACTCGATGAGAAACGGAAGCGACACGTATCTCAATTTCGTGCTTATTCCTCCGATTTCAGACGGATGCGGTATCGTCGTCGGTGCTGGATTCAACTTCGTTCCGGGACGCTCACCTTCGGGCAAGATGTCCACTTTGGTGTCCGTATCTTTGTGAATTGCTTTCGGCCATCGGCCACTTTTCGCGGGAATCACTTGAAATCCACTTACAGATGCGACGCGCAGGAATTCATCGATTCAGTCCGCTGGAAGAACGATATCAAGGCCTTGGGTCATGCGGCCATGATAACCATGACGCCAGGCCGCCCATCCTTCGGCAAGAACAGACGGGCAGTTCATGACTTCGAGAACACAGATGATCCGACTCATCGCAAATCCTCTTTCCACGCCGCCGCGAGTTCACGGATCGCCATCAACGCCATTAGTTCCGCGCGGGTGCCTGTGCGGTGATGTAGTATCTTGCTTGCGCGGGCCACGGGCCAATCTGGATGAGGACGATCGACCAAGGAAAAAACTTCCCCCGTGTCAATCGTTCCCGTTTCGAGCACACGCAGATACCAACCCGAACGCCCGCTATCGATGACCAGCTTGGGCAGCCGGCGAATGTTCCATCGTCGGGCTAGTTTCCAACAAGGTTGTCGCGGTTGTGATACTTGAAACCGAACGTTGCCGGCGCGCCAGATATCGCCGAGACAAACGGTTTGTTCGCAAAGGGATCGGATCGTAAGATTTTCTCCAAAGCCGCCGTGGTGCAATTCGTCAATCGCCAACTCGCCGCGCCACAGTGGATAATGGTCCGCGGAATAGGCCAAGACAGCCTTGTCCGCGCCGCCATGCACGGACGAATCAGCTTGGCCATCTCCCTCCAAGCCTGTTGCTTGCACGCGCACCGGGCCCTGAATCGGCTGCTTGAAGAATGCCGTCCGCCACGGCTTGCCACGCGGCCCGTCGGGGTATGACGCCGGCAAGCCAACCTGGATCGACGCCAGTATACCGCTGTTGTTTTTGCCCGGGTTAACCATCTTCATCTAACAGATCTTCACCATACCCGGGAGGAAAGATATCACCGGTATCGTCTTCGTCGGTCAGCAAATCTTCACCGTATCCCGGCGGGAAAGGGTTCTCCATGACGGTAGGTTTGTCAACGTCGTTGTTAGGAATGTTGTCAGTGCCAGAAGTGTCGTCCACGTCCGAATCATCTTGACTGCTGGTCGATCGCACCACCGGCAGATCTGCGTCCGCTTCATCCACGTCACCAAAAGCGATCAGCCACATTGCCAGTTCCTCGTTACCGAGCGGCGCGTCCGGCTTGCTTTGTTCCGCGATTGCGGTCACATCAGTTCGCTCTTGATCCCGTCGTTCATTTATTTGCCAATACCACTTGTCGCTGTCGATCGATTTGGCACGTCGACGTTTTGCCGCCCGTTGAATTCGGTGATCGCTCGAGACAACGACTAATTTGCGTGGCACGTGATCGGTGCGAATGAGTTCTTCGATCAAATCGTCGGCTTCGTCATGGTCGTGCGCGAAGAGTATTTGGAGTCCGCCAACAGTTAGTCGATGAGGCAAACCAGACGGCGCTTTGCGCGCATCGAATACGATTGTGGTCTGTTGCCGCTCATCCGTCGTGAGGCTACCGATAAGAAAATCAAAGAGTGCACGACGAGCGCTTTCCAGGGAACCTTGCTCGCTGCCGGCAGGAATGATGCCGGCTGCATGGAGCAGGTTGTACCCGTCGATCAGTATGGCCATTTTCTACACGCGCTGTGCCTGCGTGTCGAGCTTGGGAACACCGCCAACAATGACTTCGTGGACCTTTCCTGCCAAAGTCTTGCCTGCCAACGGTGTGTTTTCAGCTTTGGAGCGAAACGAACGGGGATGGACCTCCCAGATTTCGTCAGGATCAATGATCGTGACGTCGGCATCGGCTCCGACCCGCAATGTACCTTTCTGCTCCAAGCCAAGTACGCGGGCGGGATTCGTGGTGAGTTTGGAAATAGCCTGAGACCAATCCAGGTATCGCGGCTTGATCAAGTTCGTCACGACGGCCGCCAACGTCGTTTCCAGTCCGATCATGCCGAAGGGGGCCCGGTCCAGCTCACACATCTTCTTTTCCCGCGCCCGTGGGGCATGGCCGCTGGAAATCACATCGATCGTACCGTCACGCAATCCTTCGATACATGCACTGACATGCTCCATCGAACGAAGTGGCGGGTTGACCTTGAAATTGGAGTCAAAGGTCCGCAGCGACTCATCGGTCCAGGAAAAATTTGCCGCATGGATTTCGGCCGAAACGGCAACGTCGCGGGCCCGCGCCCGCCGAATGAGTTCAACACTGCCCGCACTCGAAATGCTCATCAGGTGAAGTCGGCCGCCGGTGGCCTCGGCCAGACGTAGATCCCGGCTGGTCATGACGTCTTCGGCCTCCGTTGGCAAGCCCGTAAGCCCGAGAATCGTCGAAATCAGCCCCTCGTGCATGATTCCATTACGGGTCAACTCGATAGCCTCGGGGCGATTAAGAATCGGTCGATCAAACATCGTGCAGTATTGGAGCGCGCGTCGCATAAGTTCGGAGTTGTGGACTGGTGACGTGGCGTCACTAAAACCGACGGCCCCGGCTTTGACCAGCGAGCCTAATTCCGCCAACTGCTCGCCAGCCCGACCTTTGCTGACGCACGCGATCACGACGACGTTGCAATTGCCGCATCGGTCGGCTTGATGCTGAACGAATTCGACAGTGGCCTGCGTGTCGATGGGAGGATCCGTGTTTGGCAAGCAGGCGACCGTCGTGTAGCCGCCGGCGATGGCAGCGGCAGTGCCCGTCGCGATGGTTTCATCTTCTTCGAAGCCTGGCTCGCGAAACTGGGCGTTGATATCGATGAGCCCCGGAGACACGATGCGGTCGCTGGCGTCAATGACCAACGCGTCGCCAATCAATTCGTCGTCACGGTCATCAACGTCTAGTCCAGCCACCTTTCCATTCTCGAGCAGCAGATTCGTAACGCGATCGAGATCTTGACTGGGATCAATTACTCGGCCGCCTTGAATCAAGATCCGGTTCATAGCCCGCTCCGAGCCCCCACGACCAGCCAAAGAACGGCCATCCGGACGGCCAACCCATTTGTAACCTGGTCGAGAATAACGGACTGCGGACCGTCGGCGACGTCAGGTGTAATCTCCACGCCGCGGTTTATCGGCCCGGGAGCCATAATCAAGATGCCAGGTTTTGCCTCAGCCATGCGCTCGCCATTCATGGCATAAAGTAGCGCATATTCGTGCACCGACGGAAACGGACGCGTAATCTGGCGCTCGAATTGGATGCGTAGCAGATTGAGCACGTCGCAACGCGGCAGAATCTCGTCGAGGCTAAAGGCAACTTCGACGCCGATCTCTTCCCAGCGTCTTGAGACCAATGTGGCTGGGCCGCAAACAATTACGTGGGCTCCGAGTTTCTTGAGGCCCCAAATATTCGAACGGGCAGTTCGGCTGTGGGCAATATCGCCAACCAGTGCGACGGTGAGTCCTTCAACGTCACCCCGATGTTGGCAAATCGTTAGAATATCCAGCAATCCCTGAGTGGGGTGTTCATGCGGTCCGTCTCCCGCATTAATCACCGCGCAGTCGACGTTTTGCGCTAACAAACGGGGCGTGCCCGGCGTCCGATGCCGCACGACAATTGCATCCACGCTCATGGCCTCGATATTCTTGGCCGTGTCAATGAACGTTTCACCTTTTGACAGACTGCTGCTCGAAGCGCTGAATTCCAACATATCCGCACCGAGTCTTCGTCCGGCCAACGAAAAACTGGTCCGCGTACGCGTGGAGTCCTCAAAGAACAAATTGCAAACCGTGCGGTCCCTGAGGACCGACAGTTTATCACGACAGTTGTTCGTGGCGTCTTTGAATTGTTCCGCCACTTGTAGAATAAGACGAAGTTCCTCGGCAGTCAGACTTTCGAGGTCAAGTAAATGTTGGCGCGTCCACGTTTCTGGAATCGTGGCAAAGTCGATCGCGTCAGTGCTCATTCCGTCAGTGTAGCAAGATGCGCCTGTGCCCTCCAGCGGGCGGCAGTTGCCATCAAACCGCAGTGTAGGAACGCACCTTTGCCGAGATGCACACTTGCTCGCTTTGAAGTTGCACTAGCGTCTTTTCCTCGCTGAAACTGCCGCGACAACGGTAGCCCGACGCGCGAGCGAGGGGCACTAGTGCATGACCTAACCCCGTGGAACGCATGACCTTGTGCCCCTCGCTCGCGCGTCGGGCTACCGTTGCTAGTGCAACTTCAAAACTTACGCGCCGGGCTAGTGAAGAAAGTTCGTTTCTGAACCCGTCACTGCGATACGCGCCAGCGAACTTGAAACAGCCAAATCATGGCCAGCATCAGGGTGCCGATAAAGACGAACGAATAGATCATGTACGCAAAAAAGATGGCCCACGAACCATTCTCGTTGATG
>CBDUAB010000070.1:0-8722 GCA_965365045.1 uncultured Planctomycetales bacterium | reverse complement strand
TGAAGATCTGTGGCTAAATTCCTCAAGTCCCGTGGCGCCGAAGTGGATGGTCCTTCAGTCTGCACTTCAGCTCCCAATGGGACGAAAAATACTGATGATTGGTGGTGGCGCACGGTGAGTGTCGAGAAACCCACATTACCGGGCGGTCATGTTTTCTTCATCGAATACAACGAGAAGGCGATCGAGGACCTTCACAAGAAGGATCCAAAAGGATTTGACGCTGCTAGACTCCATGCCAACTCTGCCAAGCATATTCAGTCCGTTTGGGTAGCCGTCAAGGATTTGAAATTGGCGGTGAAGTCCTATGAATCAATCGGCCTACTTGCCGGAAGACAGGTGCATCTACCGCAGTTCGGCACGACAGGTGCGAGATTCGAACCGGCACCACGGTTTTGTTGCTTCTTGAAACGAACGACACAGATGGCATCGTTGCGTCGTTCATTGATAAAAAACAAAACAGCGATATACCAGTTTCGGCGTGGGACCTGGTTGGTGCGGGTTTCGATCTGAATGAGCTGCTCGGCTGCTGCTTTTAGCCTGCGAACTTCAACGTCCGATAATCCTTTCCAGTCTGGTTCATCGACCTTTAGGACCTTTACATCCTGAAACGGAAAGCCTGCAAGGAAGGGCCTCTGCCTATGAATCCATCTGGCTGCGCGCTTGACAGAATCCATGATGCGGCGGCAGGCGATCGGGGCCAATCGCTTGCCAGTGCGTTCTGACTTTTGCTTTTGAATCCAGCTCAAAAACGATTTTGAGAGCGAGCGGGTCCACTGGTCGCACTTAACTTTGCGCGGATCAAGCCGAATTAATTGCACGACTGTCATCCTGAGGGAGCCTTCGCGACTGACGACATCCGCCAATGACTTACCACCACGAAAGCAGGTAGTCGCCGAACCCGTGATCCAGTGCCTCCGAGGCCGGTCCGCGAGTTTTGGCGAGTGTGCGATTTTGGAGTGCGATGGCCTGGCATCGTTTTCTTTGTTCTTTGGATTTTCTTCTTCGATTGACATGCAAGCGTCATCGATGAAGGTTTTAGGCCGAAAAATCCAAAGCGATGCCAAGCCATCGCACTCCAAGAACACGGTTCACCGAATACTCAGCAACGAAAGTGACAAGACTTCGGAATTCAACGTGTGGTGCGAGTTCCACCATCCTTGTGATTCCCACTTGTTGGCAGGAACTTCAGTCGCCGACCAACGTTGCGCGTCGGTGCCCGCTCCCTCAGAATGACACGCTAGTGGTTCTTCATTGAGCGGTATTGCTCCTAAATCGAGTGAAAAATCATATCACAAGTGACTTGTCGACCAATTTGGCCCCCAGACCAAGGTTCCAGGGCGAATTTCAGGCCGCGGCGGTCATTTCTGCTTGTGATATGGTACATCACAAGCAATTTGGCACGGACAGTTTACACTTACAGACGACAATGAGCCTGACGAATTCGTAATCGGCCGTTTGTTGGCGGATGAAATTAGGCCACGCGAAATCGAAGAATGTGGCGAAGATATTTGGGCAGTCGCCGATGCGGATAGCTCAGGATTAGAAGCCGCGTGGGCATCTCTTTTGGATGAGAAAGGGCAACTGCGAAGCTCAGAGTTCGCGGGACCAATTGACTCCGTCGTATATCTGTATCGTTTCACATTGCATCCAGATTTTTCACCGTGCCGATTGGCCGTGCTTGACGCGGCGTGCAGAATCTTCGGCACAAACGCTGTCATTCTTGCTCAGCATCATACAACCTGGTTTGCGGATACTGAATTTGAGCTTCTCGGTTTTCACTCGTTGCCACCCAGCCGTATGCCGCCACCGGCCGGGTTTCCAACCATCGACCGGGACATACGCTTGATGGTTCGACAACGGTGTGGTTTAACCATTCGCATCGAATTATAATTCCAAGAGAAAGTCCAGGGAAATAACTTTGCGAAAACAAACAACCCGTGACCAATAATCGTGTTCGAGCAGGTTCATGAGTGGCGTTTTACGTTTTACCGCCGCCGAATACGATCGGACGATCTAGCACGGCTCCCTCACGACGACACAAACAATGCAAATCCTACCAGCTTGAATCACTCATTGAGTTCTTTGATAAGGCAGTAATCATGAACCGCTTTCACATCTTCCTCTTCGTTAGTGCGATGGGTATGTCGTTCACCGCGCCCTGCTTTGCGCAAACAGAAAACGCATCGCCTTCCAAGTTCGAAGCAGATGTCGTTTACGGTCACAAAGATGGCCTGGCGTTGACGATGGATGTTTACCAACCGGATGCCGAAGCCAACGATGCGGCCATCCTGTTCATGATCAGTGGGGGCTGGTTCTCGCGTTGGGCTCCACCAGAACAAACGAAGCCGTTGTTTCAACCTTATTTGGACGAGGGCTATACCGTGTTTGCAGTGCGACACGGCAGCAGCCCTCGTTATTCGATCCCTGAGGCTGTCGCCGACGTGCAGCGCGCCGTGCGATTTGTACGCCGTAATGCCAAACGATTTGGAGTCGATTCAAACCGTTTGGGAGTGATGGGCATGAGTGCCGGTGGCCACTTGTCATTGATGCTTGGCACGACCGGTGACGATGGAATGCCAGATGCCAAGGATGAATTGGGCAAAGTATCCAGCCGAGTTGCCGCGGTTGTAGCGCTGGTTCCGCCGACCGACCTGCGCGTTGCCGTGTGGGACGCTCCCGAATCGTTGCCAGCATATCGCAACTTTCCGGCACTGAATCTTGCCATGGAGAAAGCAGGCCCAAATTCGCCGTTGGTGCATGTAACTCCGGACGACGCGCCGGCACTCGTGATTATGGGCGGTAAGGATAAGCTTGTTCCCGCGAAACACGGTCACTGGATCGACGAGGCGTATCAGCGCGAAGACGTAAAGCACAAACTCATTGTGTTCCCCGACGCCGGACACGGACTGGAAGGTGACGAAAACAGAGCGACAATGATTCGTGAGGTGATCGGTTGGTTCGACGAACATCTGGCGCGAATAGCGGGGTAGAGATTGCCATGGGACAAACATACGAAGCGCTTGACGAGCGTCTGCAAAGATTCATTTTGGATCAAAAGATGTTCTTCGTTGCATCGGCACCCAGAAGTGATGACGGGCTCATCAACATTTCACCAAAGGGATTTGATTCTCTGCGGATTCTTGATTCGAAAACTGTCGCTTATCTCGATTTCGCGGGAAGTGGCGTCGAGTCGATAGCGCACATCAAGGAAAACGGTAGATTCGTGATGATGTTTTGTTCGTTTGACAAGATGCCATTGATCCTAAGGCTACATGGGCGGGGGCACGTGGTTGAAAGGTCGGATGTCGAGTGGGGCGCGCTTCAACCGCTGTTTCCAGAAGTTCGAGAGGCACGAGCAATCATCAAACTATCGATCGACCGAATTGCTGACTCTTGTGGCTTTGGAGTTCCCATGTACGAGTTCTTAGACACGCGGAATGACTATATAGACTATATGGACAAGCTCGACGATGAGGAGCTGCGGAAAGCGCAGTCCGAATGGAATGAAGCAAGCATTGATGGGCTGCCAGGGCTTAGCCCGCATTTCCTACAGTAGGCCGGAACGCGGTCGCAAAACCATGCCGGAACAGCGCAAACGCGGTTTTCCCCGTTGATACCGTGTTCGCGAGAATTGCCGCAATGCAGCGTCCGAAGTTCCCGCAGAGTCTGCGTTTGCTCGTTCCGGCGTACAAATGTGTGAGAAATGCGGCTTAGGCAGTCGAACTGAAAGCGTTGCCAGGACCCGACGGCGTGCAGTATAAAGACAAAACTCACACGTTCATTACGTGACTCGGCGAAAGCGGCCACCCGAACGATCAAGCACAACGTCGTTATCCGCGTTAAATCGGCTCGGATGGCGCACAATTTGACCCTCGATCATAAAGATAACATCCTCGGCAATGTTCGTGGCCAAATCTCCGATCCGCTCGAGTTGACGGGTTACGTATTCAAGGCGCAGTAGCGGTGCTGCACTGGCGGTCGAATTGTCGATCGCATAGGCGATCTTCTTTCCTAATTGACTGCGCATATCGTTGATGAATTGATCGTCGTCGATGACGTGCCGCGCCAACTTCGTGTCTCGCTTCACCAACGCTTCCAAGCTACGCTTGAGCATCATCTGCGAGCGCTGTGCCATCTCGTTACAACCGGGAACCCGTCCAAAGCCATCCCAATTGTCAACCTTGCGCACTGCCACCGCGATATTCTCCGCCAAGTCGCCAATACGCTCCAAGGCATCGTTGATCTTCAATACGGCGACGACAAAACGCAAATCGTCGCCCACGGGACGAACTTGCTCCAGGATGGTAATGCAGTACTCTTCGAGTTCGACTTCCATCCGGTCAATCTGTTCGTCCTCCTCAATCACCGCCTCGGCGAGATGTTTGTCTTGCTTGGTCAACGCCGTAATCGAACGCGTAATGGATAATTCCACCATGCGACCAAGTTTAAGCACTCGTTTGTGGAGTTCCTTGCTCCTGCTTTCCATCATGTCACCTGTCGCAGTATTTCTAACTGCCGCCGTTACCGACCGTGGGGTACCCAACACAACATCCCGAGAATCAGATAGGTCACCCAAAGCGTCTATCGCAATTTTACCGTCGTCCAACTTACTCATCCTCTATTTCAAATTCACTTTTCTGATATTTAATACCTAAATGACTACACAGCAATAGGTTACAAGTCGTCGCCCGAAACCGATTGCGCGCGTAAAGACCCTACTGTCTAACCCGAATGGGCGACAATGCCAGTGGCATTGTAGAAACTGTCCGTGTGCATCAGGTGAAGAAAGGGCGAATAATAATCAGCAGTTCACACCGGTAGCAAATCATCTAAGTCGCCCCGCATGCTAGCTATACCGCGATGAATGACGTCGAGATCGCCGTAGACACTAAACAGCCGACAGCCCAGATCACGACAAACGCGTATGTGGTCCAACGAGCGCGATAGGGCTCCCCAGGTCTTTCCATTTCGCTCCGCCGCGGCCGCAACCTGCTCCAACGCCGCCAGACATCGCTGATGCATGACGTCGCCAGGCACGCCTAGCGTGCAAGCTAAGTCGGCCGGACCAACAAACAAATGGTCAACCCCGTCATTTGCGGCGATCTCTTCAACCAATTCCACCGCCTCGGCAGTCTCGATCTGGATCGCCAGCCAGCGCCGTCGGTTAGCTGCCGCAACGTGCGTCGCTGCGTCGGCCTTTCCGTAGTTGCACTCGGCATTGCCCATGAACAGACCGCGCACACCCTCGGGCGGATATTTAGACCACGCCACGACTTGCTGGACTTGTTCCATCGTTCGAATTTGGGCAGCCATGATGCCACAGCAACCCGCTTCCATCGGCCGCATGATTGTCGCGTAATCGACTGGAGGCACGCGAGCAAAAGCGTCCAGCCCCGTCGCACGACAAGCCAGCAACAATAATTCCAGTTGTTGATGGGAGACGGCCGCATGCTCTTGGTCAATCCAAAAGCCGTGCACCATTTGATGATGTGCGGCGATTTCGACCAGTTTTGGCTGAGCGAATGCCCCCAAAGACATCACGCGAACAGTCTTGCCTGCCGCCAACAAATCGGGAATCGAATGGCTCATGACATGTAACCCGAATCCAACGTGAAATGAAAAAGTGAGGTTCGATGGCTGGCAAAATTCGGGCGCTGGCAAAGTTTGCGCGCTGGCAAAGTTCGGGCGCACGAGGCGAACAACAAGTCATCAAGCGAACTCAACTGGCGTGCGCACGACGCCGCACTGGACGTCTAAGCTGACCGAAGCCGCGCGGCTGAAGTCGCTTTTGTTCCTGCCGTACATCATCTGCCGATTGAAATCGAGCAAGCCACGGTAGGGCAATCGTTTCCAGCTCTGTTGCGAAAGCATCCACTGTCGGAGCGATGTCCTGCAAATCGTGGACTTCCCATTCGTGCCATTTGCGACCTGGCATCAAGTAACCGATGTTCCATGTCAACGTAGGTCGCCGACCGGAACGCGGTTGCAGTTCGTCGGCAAGCGGATCAGGAGAATAAACTCCTACGTTGGCGGTACAAATGATATTGCCTGTTTGCAGACGGAAGTCGATCAGCAAGGAAACCGTATCTATGAGATCAACCGCACGCTGACGTCGGAACGTCGTCTCCGGCATATCGACTTCGAATCCATCGGCAGCCAAGATGGTGGCAATGCGACGCTGCAACTCGTCACGAAAGGCTCGTGCAGTCTTCTCGACATCCGAAGGCATAACGCGTGACCTGCGACATGACCGCATATTGCGAGGCGTCATGCCTTACAATTCACTGGCCTTCCGTGACAACAACACACAGCACATACCCGATCTTAATGACCATTTAACACATGTCCACCCTGCCAAGCCAGCATCTCACACCGACTTGGAGATTCCCAAGCCAGGGGTTATTCTCATCCTGGCCGGCAAAAAACAGCAACCGGCGGGAAAAATAGGAAATGTTAAGAATACATTAGATTTCGGCCTATCCTGCGCGATCATCATAATCTCCCCATGGTGACCATGAAAGACATCGAATCAGAGCAATTTTGGGTTGGTTTTGACTTGGGTGGCACCAAGATACTAGCCGCTCTTTTCGACGACGAGTTCTACCAAATGAGCCGCAAGCGGGCGCGCATTCGTGGCGCCGAGGGGGAAAAGGCTGGCATTGCGTTGGTCATCAAACTCATTCGCGAGACGCTCGGCGAGACGACCATCAAGTCAAAACAGCTCGGCGGCATCTGCATCGGTTGTCCGGGGCCTCTTGACATGGAGAACGGTGTCATCATTGAGGCTCCGAATCTTGGTTGGCGAGACGTCCAAATTCGCAAGATGATCGAGCGGGAATTCGATTGTCCTGTTAGTGTGATTAACGACGTTGACGCTGGCGTCTACGGCGAATATCGGTTCGGTGCGGCCATGGATGCACGCTGCGTCGTCGGTGTCTTTCCTGGAACAGGAATCGGCGGTGGCTGTGTTCATCAGGGCGAGATCTTTCTCGGCGCGCGAGCATCATGTATGGAAATCGGCCATTTGCAAGCAGTCAGGGACGGTCAGCTTTGCGGTTGTGGACGGCGAGGTTGTCTGGAAACCGTCGCCAGTCGACTCGCGATCGCCGCACAAGTCGCCATAGCCGCATACCGTGGCAACGCGCCTTACGTCTATAAATCCGTTGGCACGGACTTGTCCGAGATCCGCAGTCGAACCTTGGCGTCAGCTATTGCAGCCGGCGACAAAATCGTTGAAGAGATCGTGAGCGAAGCGGCCAAGTACCTCGGTATCGCTATTGGCGACATCGTCAACCTAATGAATCCGGACATTTTCGTATTGGGTGGCGGGATGGTCGAAGCGATGCCGGACATTTTCGTAAAGCGTGCCAAGAGATCGGCCAAACAGCGCGCGATGCCATCATTTGTCGATTCTTTCGACGTCGTTGCGGCAAAATTGGGCGACGACGCCACGATCATGGGTGCCGCGGCTTGGGCGCAAACGCAGTTCTCGGCTAGCCCACCGTAAATCAGCGTGAGTAACCCTGGAGCCCCTTCCGAAAAAAATGACTAAGCCTAAATGTCTAATGACTAATGAAATTCGAATTCCTAATGACGAATGACACGATGTCAGCGTCGAACTTTGCAAAAGACTTTTCCTGGCAACTGCAGCAGCTTCGCTGTATGATGAGCTGATATCGACAACGCAGTTCCAACCAAGAATTGCTTTCTCCAACGAGCTACTAACAGAATTTGCGGAAACGATTATGCGAAAACGATTGTCGCCGATTAAACGCTTAGCCGACCTTCTTTTTTTTATCCCTTTATGTCAGCTGCTTCTTTGCGGCACCGCAGCCGCGCAGGTTGGTTTTTCTTTGCAGGGACCGGGAGTCGACCCAAACGATTTTCGCATGACAACGTTTGCCACCGGCCTCAATTATCCGGTCGGCATGTCGGAGTTATCGGACGGTTCGCTACTGGTAGCCGTAAGTAACGGATCGAGCTTCTTTGGAAGCAACAGCGGGCAAATCCTGCGGCTAGCGGACACCGACAACGATGGTGTTGCCGACGAGCAAAACGTGTTAGTCAACTCGGTCCCGGGCGGCGGGCTATCCGCCCTGCGGATGGCGGGAGATCTGGTGTTTACAACCGGCCAAGGCAGGGGAAAGCCGATCTCGATTTACCGTCTCGGTGATACTCCCACGGATCCTCTCACCGAAATCGGACGCCTAAACATCAACTATCCTAACGGTGGCTGGTTGCATCCGCATTCGGCCTTGGCCGTGCGGCCGACGCCCGGCACCGAAGATAGCTACGACCTGTTCTTTCAGCTTGGCTCCAAAGTCAACTTCGCGACAACGACGCAAACGATTCAGCTCACCAGCGACATTGGCGTTAGTGGGAATCTCGCCGGCGATGCGATTCACAAGGTTACGATCGTCGACAATGGCCAAGAGATCATGGGCACTGATCTTTCACAAATTGCGACGGGTTTGCGTAATGCCGCCGGCATGGCATTCCATCCGGTAACCGGTGATCTCTACTTGCAAGACAACGGCATCGATGGACTGTCAAACGCCAACGAGCCGCACAGCGCGGATGAACTCAATGTGATTGGTGCCAGCGATATTGGCGGCGCCATTGACGATTTTGGCTTTCCGAATCGCTATGTCGAGTACCGCACGGGCAACTTGATTGGCAGCGGCGGCATCGATCCGCTGGTCGCGTTCCAACCGATTCCCTC
>CBDUAB010000069.1:0-8744 GCA_965365045.1 uncultured Planctomycetales bacterium | reverse complement strand
GGGAGCGACAGCGACCGAAGACATCTGATCTGCCAGAAAGCGTCTGAATCGCGTGGTTGGATTTAACCCCTAATGGCAATGCTGGCGTTATTGGAAGATCCTTCGGTCGCTGTCGCTCCCTCAGGATGACAGTTGTACTTTCATGCTCTCATGGTAATCCGGTCATCAATCGCCAGTGGGAATTGAGTACCGAATTGCTCGGTTAGCGGCGCCTGGAGGCGCCGCGAAAAGTGTGGTTTGCCAAATCGCCAGGATCAACGCAGCCAGAGTGGTGGCAGCTCGTCCGGTTAGATCGGCATTCTTGGGCCGACGACGAAGAAACGTGGCTCTGCTAAACTGTCGGTCTTTACGGTACTGGCGACGGCGGTCGTTGCCACGGGCGTTCGGTCCGATCGTTTGCTGGTCGATTTTCATGTCTCACATACCTCCAAGGCCAAGATAGACACATCGTCTTTCGGGCCGTTCTTGGCGCACCAGCGCTCCACCGATTTCAACAATAATGACACACTATCGTCTAAGGATTGGTATTTGCCGAGTTCAATAATCTCAAGCATCTGTTTCTTGGTGAACTGATCCAATTCTTCATTCATGGCCTCCGGTACGCCGTCCGAATAAAGATATAGTCGATCGCCCGGTTGCAGCTTGATGACTTGGTCGTTGTACTCCACATCTTTGAACCAGCCGATCGCCATGCCGTCACCTTCCGCCATCCGAGGGGCGCCCGCGCGTGTCACATGGACGATCGGATCGTGGCCTGCCGAAACGAAACGGAATTCGAGCGTATCCAGATTCAGCACTCCGTACACCATCGTAAAGAACAATCCGTTTTGCTCTTCCATGGAAAACCGTCGATTCAATTCAGCGGCCACTTCGGCAGGTGGAACCAAACGGGTCTCGTTCGAATCCTCACGTGCGTGCATCAGCAGCGAAGACGCCGAGACTTGGGGCGTCAACAATCGTCCGATCGTCACCGAGAGAAGTGACGAAGCGACCCCATGGCCGCTAACATCGACAACATAAACGGCGATGTGCTCGTCGTCCAATGCGAAAAAGTTGAGGAAATCGCCGGCCAATTCATCGCAGGGAAGGTACTTCCAGGCAAAACTCACGCGCGACGTATCGGGCTCCGTCGTCGGTAACAGCGACTGCTGAACTTGGGCCGCGGCCTCCAAATCGCGCGACATGCGCGCATTGGTCGACTCGAGCTGCTGGTTAAGGGTTTCCAGTTTCCGGTTCGAGCCCGTGAGCTGTTCCTGCGCCACGGTTAATTCTTCGTTGATGCGAACGAGTTCGTTGTTCTTCTCAACCGCGTTTTCGAACGTCGAAATCAGCAAGTTCAACACCTGCTGACGACCGGCTTTGACCGTGTAGCGAGTTCCGCCCAACGTTACGTCAAGCTGTTGTTCGTCTTCGCCGTGGGTAAGCGGCGTTTCCAGCAACGACGCGACGCGCGAAATCAAGTACTCTGGATCGTAAGGCTTGGTGACATAGTTGTCAGCTCCACAATGCAGGCCTTTGATGATGTCTTGTGCATTCGACAACGTCGAAAGCAGAATGAACGGAATCGTTCGCAGTTCCGGATCACTCTTGACGGCGCTACACAGTTGATAGCCCGTCATGGTGGGCATTTCGATATCAGAAATGACCAAAGTCGGCCGCTTCTGACGAATCATTTCCAGCCCGATCTGGCCGTCTTCCGCCGTGCGAACTTCGTAACCTGCTTCAAGCAACTTGTTCGACAAGATCGTGGCTTGAATGCGGCTGTCTTCGACAATGAGCAGCGAAGCTTTCGCGGCTTGATCTGCATTGTTCACGAAAAAACCTTCCACGAACTACGACCGTCGACTGCGTTTAAGATGACGAACAATCGCAGGTGCAATCTTTCCCAGCGGCAAAGCACGGTCTGCCAAGTCTTCCTCAATCACCGCTTTCGGCATTCCGTACACGACACAATCGTCCTGGCATTGGGCAAACACATAGCCGCCAACTTGCTTCAATCGTTTACAGCCTGCCAGTCCATCCCGCCCCATACCGGTCATAATCACGGCCAACGCGTTGCCGTGCAATACATCGGAGGCCGAGCGAATCAGGTAATCGACCGAGGGGCGGACTCCATTCTCTGGTGGATCACTCGTCACTCGAACGATCAGGCGTGCGCCGACGCGTTCCAGCTTCATTTGTTTCCCACCAGGCGCGATTATGACTTTCCCGGCAACAGCTTCCATCTTGTCGCTAGCTTCGGCTACATCGAGTTCGCAGATTTCGTTCAGGCGCATGGCAAGCGACTGCGTATATTGTGCGGGCATGTGCTGGACGACGAGTACCGGGACGGGTAAGTCCGTGTGAAGTTTGGACAAGACGATCTTGAGCGCTTCGGGCCCGCCTGTCGAAGTCCCAATCATTACCGCTTGGCAGGCGGCGTCAGGAGCAGGCGCAGCTTCGACGACATCGACGGCATCAACGTGTTGCCTTGCCACGGATCTACGGCTCCTTCCTTTACGCCGGTCAGAAGCTTCGCGGAAGGCAGAGATCTTTTGTTCGAGGGCGTCTCTAAGTTGCTGACGGTTGGCAACAGAATCGTTACTCGACGGCTTCAGAATGAAGTCAAAGGCACCTTCCAATAGAGCATCTGTTGTGACCTGTGCTCCCTTGGAAGTGAGGCTGCTGACCATGATCGCTTTGGGACGAAGCCGGCGGCGTTTGATTTCCCGCAGTACTTGGATTCCGTCCATGTCCGGCATCTGCACGTCAAGCGTCAGTAGATCGGGCTCCAGCTCCTCGATCTTTGCGAGCGCCTCAACTCCGTTTTCAGCCGTACCGACAATCGAGGCATCCGCAACTTCGCGCAGGACGTTGTGGATCGACTGGCGGTATAAGGCCGAGTCGTCGACGACGAGGATTCTTGTGGGACGGGAGTTCAACAGACCGTTTCCTACTTCTGGCTTTCGGCGGTGAGGTATTTTTCAAAGAAGCTGCGCAGACTGGCTTTCTCAAACGGCTTAACGATAAAGTCGATAGCGCCGGCTTGAATGCACTCGGCCAGTTTTCCTTTCTGATTCACAGCGCTGATCATAACCACGCGCGCTTGTGGGTCGTCCTGAATCATTTGCTTGAGCGCCGAAACGCCGTCCATCTTGGGCATCACGATGTCCAGCGTCACCAGATCAGGCTTTTCCTGCTGATACAAGGCCACTGCCTGTTCACCGTTTTTGGCTTCGCCGGCGACCTGCCAACCGGCCTCCTCGGCGATTTCCCTGATCCGTTTGCGCATGATCAGAGCATCGTCAACAATCAAAAGGCGTTTTGTTACCATGGTCATGCCTATCGTCTCATCATAGCTCGATCGGATCTTGCCCTACGATCTCAATCACAACCTTGCCGTTCGCTGTGTTCAACGACATGCGTCGTCCTTGTTTGCCGCCGCAATGTTTGGCGACAATGGGGATGCCCAACTCGCCGAGCAACTGTTCACATGCTTCGATATTCCGCAGTCCGATGTTGGCAGCAACTGTCGTGGAAAACATGCTTGCGCCACCCGCTATCTTGGCGGTCAACTTCAGTTCGCTGCCGACAAGCTGCTCGATGTCTTTGATTAGTGTGGGAATCGCCTTGTCGACCGACTTGCCGGGGAGATCGGTTGCTCCGTGTGTGCTTGGTAAGACGATATGTGCCAGCCCACCAACCTTGCGTTGCCGATCGTACAGCGCCAAGCCAATGCACGAACCCAACAGTGTGCGCAATTCCTCACCGTCCCCTGCGACGGACATTTCGCCCATGCGGATCGACGAATTGACTACGCGGGTTAGCTTTTGCACGAGACTCAGTCCTCATCTCTCATTTGTCTGCTGGCAGCATTTTCGGCAAACGCGACATGGACTGCGTGTCGGGGACGAATAGTAATGTCCAATTTACTAGCGCTGCATCGATCTCAAATTTCGTCCGAGCCAAAATGACGTGGTCACTGGAGATGGCTTGTCCCATAAGAGCAGATTCCAACAGACTTTCAGCAAAGTCACGACTGAAATTCGGCGGCGATGGTAACAACTCGGACGACTCACCGGATTTAGAAAAACTCCTAGACAACGAGTTCAAATAGGCACAACAAAGAATGTTCGTCGTTTCCAACGCGGCGGAAGTTGCCATCTCGGTCCATTTGTTCGTTGTGCCCCGTGGCCGATCAAGCAATATATCAGCCAATGCCAGTCCGCTCGCGTCATCAAAGGCCAAAATCATTTCTCCAGTCAATAGTCCGTTCATTTCCGCCGTACAAAAACACATCGGCTCGTCACCCGCGGCCAGAAGACCTGTGGCCTCCGCCAGCGGAAGCTGTTCGAGCGAATCGATCTCGACGACGGACGGTCTGCCGATCCACTTGGCGAGTGCTGCCGATGCGGCGGCGGATCCTCGATGGAACGACAATTGGAGCGCGGTTAATTGACTCGCGTCCAGCCGATTGTTGCTCTGATCGTTCATATTGCCATGTCCATAACGGCATCCACATCGAGCATCAAGCAAACACTTCCATCACCCAAAATGCTCGCACCTGATAGCCCCCGAATGTTTATGAAATTATCTGAAAGAGACTTGATTACAATGTCCTGACTTCCGAGAAGTTCGTCAACACGCAACCCCATTGCTTTTCCTCCGGCAGTCAAAATCACGACCGCGACGGTATTGGTGCTTGAGTCTGTTCGGAGGATTCTCTCTGTCCAGTCGTAGCCGTAATCGATGCCGTGCCATGCGAAAACGTCATCGATACTGACCACGGGAATGTACTCACCACGCACGTCAAATGTCTGTTTTCCGTGAACCGTGACAACGTCGCGCTCTTCTACCGAGACGATTTCGCGCACGTCGTCCATGGGTATCGAAAAAGTCACATCTCGCAAACGAATGAGCAAGCTATTGATGATCGCCAGCGTTAACGGTAGCCGAATTGTGAAAGCTGTTCCCCGTGGCGGGGTCGAGTCGACTTCGATCGTTCCGTTTAACTGGTTGATTCGCGTCTTCACAACGTCCATACCGACCCCACGGCCCGACACGTCGGTCACTTCTTTGGCGGTGCTGAAGCCAGGGTGCCAGATGTATTCAAGTGCTTGCTCGTCCGACAACTCGTCAATCGCCGACGCAGAAAGCACTCGATTGTCCATCAGCTTCGCTTTGATCTTGTCGACGTCGATTCCGCCACCGTCGTCCCGCACGTGAATGTACACGTTGTTTCCGCTATGACTTGCTTCCAGATAGATGGTGCCTACTTCCGGTTTGCCGCGGCTGACTCGTATATCCGGGGGCTCCAAGCCGTGGTCAATCGAGTTACGCACGAGATGCACTAACGGATCACCCAACTCGTCGATCATCCGTTTGTCCAGCTCCGTCTTTTCGCCGCGAATCAACAGATTGACTTTCTTGCCGCGATCTTGCGACAAGTCGCGTATCACACGCTTGAAACGGTTGAACAACGGGGTGACGGGAACCATTCGAGTATCCAACACCCCTCGCTGGAGGCTATGTGACACTCGGGAGAGTTGATCGATTGCTTCGCTCATCTGACTGAAGCAATGACGACCGTTGTCCCAGATTTCGGACTGTTCATCCAACATTTCCAGTCCTGCTCGCAATTGCTGAATCTGCGCGGAGTAGTCGCCACGGTTTTCACCGTCGTTCTCCAAGCTTTCGATCGTGCGTTTCAGGCTGTCGCTGAAATCGCGGATGCGATTGACCGCACTCGCCTTGCGTAGCGCCGGGCTGATTTGCGCGGATATCTGTACAAAGCGAGCACGATTCACAACCAGTTCGCCAGCCAAATTCATTAGGTCATCCAACCGATCAATATCGACTCGCATGGTCTGAACAACCTTCGCGGTCGCTTTCTCAGTCGCGGAAGGCTCGGAAGTCGCGGTGTGTTGTGTTGGAGCGGTGTTCAGTTCGGTGGCATTCACTTCGGGCGTGGACAAAGCCTCAGTTTGTGCTTCATCGAGAGCGCCCTTTGCCGCGGGCTGGTCTGCTGATGTTGTCTTTGACTCAGAGGGTGTCGTAGGGCCGATGGCGACTGTTTCGTTGTGGATCGTTACTGGCTCGTCGGTCGCAACATCCTGGCGAGACGCTTCATCTAGTGCGGACTCGGTAGTTAACGCGTCTGGCGTAGCTGAGAACTTGATCGATTCAACGCCGTCAACATCCGCCGCGGCTCGCAGGTGCTCCAAGTCTTTTTGGGTTTCAACTTGGACTTCGAATTCCTCGAATTGCTCGGCATCAGCTAATTGGTCGAGATTAGGTTGGGTTGATTTGACTGTGCCCAATCCCGAAAGTCGAGCGACGATCAACTGAGCTTTCAGGTCAGCCAGTTGCAATCCGGCACGAAATCGTATGACCATACGAATGACGCCAATACTCGCATCTTGCTCGTCGGATGATTGAGTCGATTGCGAATCCGTTATGTCAGCGTCTTGGACTTGCTGGTCGCCGGTCGATTGTTCCGGCGCGTCGTTTTCTGACAAGTTGTCTTCTGCCAAGTTGTTTTCCGACACATTGTTTTCTGCCACATCCGCCTGTTCTTCTAACCGCCTCAGTTCGCCGAGCAATTCGGTCGAGCTGCCAAGCTCTTCACCATCGCGGAGGCGATTGTTGCAGTGGCGCAGAAAGTCTATGCAACGCAGCACCAGGTTCATCGTCGGTTGGTTGAGCCGAACCAGGCCCGCGCGAAGGCGCTCGAAGCGGTTTTCCAAGTGATGAGTCAACACCGAGATGTTGTCGAATCCCATCATGCCGGCCGAGCCCTTGATCGAATGAATCAGCCGGAAAGCCTCGTTCAGATCGTCTTTGTTGGTTGGATCGTGCTCTAGCGCCAGCATGGTTTCGACGAGGTCGTCCAACTGTTCCTCGGTTTCGTCAAGAAACGTCTGCAGGTACTGCGACATATCGTCAGCGAGATTCCCTGAGTTCTCAATGTTGTCAGTCATCGTTGGGCATTTCTTTCCTGACGTCGGTCGACGGGATCGATCGAGTTTCGTCGACCTTCTGATAAAGAAACGGCGAAATTCTGTGTAGCGGAGCCAGCATGTCGTAGATGCCTTCGGAGGGGCCGACCACAAGGTATCCACCGACTTCCAAGGCACTGAGCAGGTTGTTGATGACGACCTGCTTCGAGTCACGGTCAAAGTAAATCAGTACATTGCGAATGAAGATGCAGTGAAAGGCTGGTTCGGGCAACGGCTGCATTAGGTTATGCCTTTTGAATTCCACGAGCTTCTTGATATCCGATCGAACTTGCCACAGGTCGTTCGCCTGATGTTGAAAGTAGCGTCGCTGCTGTTTTTCAGTGAGTTTCTCGACAGCTTTGAGCTTGAACATGCCGTCGCGCGCCGCTCGCAACGCTTCTTCACTAATGTCGGTTCCAAGGATCGTGAGCGACCAGTCGCGCAAACGATACATGTTTTCGACAAGGCAAATTGCAATCGAGTACGGCTCGGCGCCGCTGGCGCAACCCGCGGACCAGATCCGCAAAGACGATGACCGCTTACCGACACGATGTTGAGAAACCAATTCCGTTAATAGATCCGTTTTGAGCCAGTCGAAGTGTTTTGCCGTGCGAAAGAAGAACGTTTCGTTGGTCGTGATTGCATCCAGAAAGCCCTCAAGTTCAGCAACTCCCGCCGGCGACGTCAGGAATCGATAATAGAGGTCAAAGTTCTCAAAATCGCCAGCCTTGAGACGGCGGCGAATGCGATTGCTCAACAACGACACCTTTTTCTCATCAATCCGAATACCGCTCTTCTTGTAGATGAAGTCGCGGAACCGTTTGAATTGCGGCTGATTGAGGTGTTCGAGTTCCACGGTTCCTTCATCCTTTGGTACTGGCAACCGTTGTCAAACCTCGAACTTGGCCACAAGATCGTGCAATGTTTGTGACTGCGCGCCCAGCTCTTCGGCACTCGCAGCCAATTCTTCCGCACTGGCGGCATTGGATTCCGTTGTCTCGGAAACGGACCTAATTGCGGTTTGGACCTGTTCGGCACTTGCCGACTGGGTTTCGGTTTGTTCCGCGATTTGAGCAATTCCGGTTGCTGTCTTTTCGACTGCTTGAACGATTGCCGACAAGGATTCGCCCACCTTCTCCGAAAGCTCTGCGCCTTCGGAAACGCGACGTGACGATTCTTTGATCAATTGCGCAATCTCCTTAGCCGCTTCACTCGATCTCTCGGCCAACTTGCGCACTTCGTCGGCTACCACGGCGAAACCCAATCCATGCTCGCCCGCACGGGCTGCCTCGATCGCCGCGTTCAGCGCCAGCAGGTTGGTTTGACTGGCGATCTCGCTGATCACCTGAATGATGTCGGTGATTTGCTCACTCGATTTTTCGATCAGCCGCATCGCTACGACTGCCTCACTTCGCGTCTTTCCCGCATCACTGGCAAGCGATTCAGTTTTGGCCGCTTGCTCTTTCGAGTCACTGGAACTTGCCGAGATTACTTGGATTGCAGCGGTCATCTCTTGCACCGAGGCGGTCATTTCTTCGACGGACGCGGCCTGATTCTGCGCACCGTCGCTTAGATTCGCGCTGCTTTCGGCGATCACTCTAGCACCCTCGGTAAACTGACTGGCACTTTCGATGACTTCGTGAATGAGTTCCTCGGTTTTTTTGCGCTGCTGCTCAGCCGCTCGCTCTAGCTCTACCCGCCGCGTGACATCGGTGGCATACTTGACAACCTTGTAGGGCTTGCCGTTGAGGTCCAGGATCGGGTTGT
>CBDUAB010000068.1:0-8756 GCA_965365045.1 uncultured Planctomycetales bacterium | reverse complement strand
GGCCAAGGAAGGCGTCGAAGTTACGGTGGAGACAGGCCATGCTGCCCGAGTCACCGTGCAGGACTTGTTCCGCCGCTACAAATTCCTGGCAGGCATGACCGGTACGGCGTGGACTTCGGCACGCGAGCTCAAAAAAATCTACGGCACGCCCGTCTATCGAATTCCCACAAATAAGCCTGTTCGGCGAGAAAGGCTGCCCCATTTGATATTTGGCGATGCTGAACAAAAATGGGCCGCGATCGTCGACAAGGTCAAGGAACTGCACGAAATTGGTCGGCCGGTCTTGATTGGAACACGCTCGATTGACAAATCGGAACGTCTTTCCGAGTTGCTCAGCGAGGCAAACATTAAGCACGAGGTCCTCAATGCTCGACATGTGGCCCGTGAAGCCGAAATCGTAGCTGACGCTGGTCAACGGGGCAGCGTTATGGTGGCGACCAACATGGCTGGACGCGGAACGGACATCAAGTTAGCCGACGGGATCGCGGGAATCGGTGGGCTGCATGTCATCGGGACGGAAATGCACGACTCGGCTCGGATTGATCGACAGTTGGCCGGCCGTTGCGGCCGCCAAGGAGACCCTGGCACGTGCCAACAGTACTTGGCGATGGACGACGAGCTGCTTTCGCTTGGCTTCGGACCGAAAAAAGGCGCGCAGTTTGAAAAGACCGCTAGTCAGGCAGATGGATTGGTGAATGTGTCCTCCAGGCTATTCCGTCGCGCCCAGAAAAAAATTGAACGGCGGCACTTCCGTGGACGTAAGGTGTTGCTATATCACGAGAAACACCGCAAAAAGATGCACGTGGAGATGGGCCAAGATCCGTATCTGGACATGCCCGATCAATAAATCAACTCGACAAGCGGATAAACTTCGTCGAGTGGGGTACATTGGTGTCCAATTCCGGTTCTGCAGCTTGTCTGGATTGGTCGATTCTTAAACTCGGGCCGACGTACGAATATTCGACGCGGGATCTCAACACGTAGCGGCAAACTGTTAGAATAATCTTCTAACTAGCATGCTGTTATTGCGGGTCAACTCCCCACTTGGGTGGTCCTTAGGCGATCTCCTGGGCGTTTCCCGGCTGGCAAATGCCCGCACGTGACGGGCGGGGCAGCATGTTTAGATAGATATTGTCCTAGTTCCCATGGACCACGATTCATTTGAAATTTGGAGGTTTGTAGGACAGGTTTCCAACCTGTCCGAGACAGGATGCAATCCTGTCCTACTGACAAAATCAAACGATTCGAGGTACTGGCTTTTTCTCGTTCTTTAAGTCCGCACGTCCTCACAGCGACCAACTATGTCCACCGAACAACCATTGTCCACTGACCAGCAACCTGTCGATCCGAATGCAGTCGAAGAAACCAAACAGCAGATTCGCGGCTTGGTTAATGAGATCGCGCAGCTGAGCCGACAGGAACTCGATCCGGCCGTGTTTTATGGAGAGTTCTTGACACGGATCATTACCGCTTTGGCGGCGGTGGGTGGCGCCGTTTGGATTCGGGGCGAGAGTTCCACGGGCCTCGAACTGAAGTATCAGATCAACCTCAAGCAGAGCTTTCCCGAAGACGACTCGGGGGAAAGCCACGCACGTCACGCGCGACTTTTACATCGTGTCGTGCGTGACGGCGAAGAGCTCCTGGTTCCTCCCCACTCCGGCGCGCCCGGTGATGACGAGGCCGGCAATCCGACAGCTTATCTGTTGGTGTTGTCACCGATTCGAGACGACCAAACTACTGCCGGCGTGATCGAGATCTTTCAACGACCTACGAGTGGCCCGGCTAGCCAACGAGGCTACTTGCGTTTTCTGGCTCAAATGTGCGAACACGCCGGTGACTACCTCAAATCCCGACGACTGCGCCAATTGACGGACTGGCAGACTTTATGCACGCAGGTTGACCGTTTTTCACGACTTGTCCATGAAGGGCTTGATCCCAAAACCACCGCTTACACAATCGCCAACGAAGGCCGTCGATTGATCGGCTGTGACCGTGTCAGCGTTGGCATTCGTAAGGGCAATAAGTGCAAGATCGCGGCGGTCAGCGGCCAGGATACGATGGACATGCGTGCCAATTCGGTAACGCTGCTCAGCAAGCTGGCCACGGCCGTCATGCGCAGCGGCGAACCACTCTGGTACACCGGCTCGACTCACGATTTGCCACCCCAAATCGAAGGCGCGGTACAAAACTACGTGGATGAAACCCACACCAAATCCGTGGCTGTATTGCCACTACGCAGGCAAGTGGAGGACATCGACGAACAGGACGAAAAGAAAAAGAAACGGGGTGAAGCGCAAGAAGGCGAAGTGATTGCCGCACTGGTCGTCGAGCAGATCGAGGACAACCGACCCCCGGAAGACTTTACCCAGGGAGTCGAGCTGGTTTCCGAACACAGTTCTCGGGCGCTCTCGAACGCACTTGAACATAACGATTTGTTTTTGATGCCGGTCTGGCGCGAGCTCGGCAAGCTGAAGTGGATCGTCAATGCACGCACGTTGCCAAAAACGATCGCGGCAATGACAGCGTTGTTGATCGTGGTCTTGTTCCTCAGTTTTTTCCCGGCCAGATTCGAGATGGTGGCCAAGGGAAAAGTTTGGCCACAAGATCGTCGCGACGTTTTTGTCGTCGAGGACGGCATGGTGAGCAACGTCTTCGTCAAGCATGGCGACATGGTGGAGAAAGGTACGCCGCTCTTGGAGTTGCGCAATGAGAAGCTCATCATTGAACTGACAAGCGTAACTGGGAAGCTGGCGGAAAACCACGCGACAAAACGCCAACTCATGAACACGCGACAGTTAACCCGCAACCCAGCGGATAGGGCGAGCCTCGACGGCCAAATCGTCGAACTTGGGATCCAGATTGAGACAAACGACGCCCAAATCGAAGAATTGAAGAAACGTTGTGATGCGCTTACCATTCGTAGTCCCATTGCCGGTCGGGTCGTCACGTTTCGAGTTGATTACCTGCTCGCCAACCGGCCATTACAAGTTGGCGAGGTCCCGCTGACCATTGTGAATCAGAAAAGCGACTGGGAACTCGACTTGTACATGGAGGAAAGCAAAATAGGGCACGTTGGTGGCTCCGTTCCAGACGACGAAATCTACAAGATCCGCTACATTTTGAAGAGTGATCCCCGCAACCGACACGAAGGTACTATTCGCATCGAGGACATCTCCAATCGCGCCGTGCTGACCGAAGAATACGGCAACGCGATTCACATGATTGGTCACGCTAATGACCAAGATGCTCTTCAAAGCGCCTTGCCTGGTACCGAGGTCACGGCCAAGATTTACTGTGGTAAGCGGCCCATTGGTTACAAGTGGTTTCACCAGCTAATTGAATGGATTCAAACACATCTTCTTTTCTGAGAGAAAAAAACATGAATGCTTTCAAATCGGGACTGACCATTTTCTGCACGATGCTGTTATACACGGGGCTGTTATACACGGTGCTGCCGTGCCCTTCGCTGACGGCACAAGAACGGTCCGGCGATCACTTCGTGACGGATTGCATTGTTACGTTGATCGACGATCCAACGTTGTTTTCGGGAAAGCCGGGCTTGCTCAAGAAAGTGCCCAAGAAAGGCGATCATGTGACCGAAGCGCAGATCGTGGCGCAGGTGGACGATACCGAAGCGCTGTTGGCTCTTACAGCAGCAAATCACGAATTGGAAGTCGCCGTAAAACAAGCGGAAAACGATGTCGATATTCGTTACGCCGAGGAGCAGGAAAACGTGACGCAGGCAGAAGTTGAAGAGGTCGTGGAAGCCAACAAACGCGCATTGGGCGCGATTTCTCAAAGCGAAGTGCGACGCCGCAAATTTCAGCATCGACGTTCCATCTTGGCTACCGAACAAGCAACCCGCGACCACATACTCGCCGAATTGAAGGTCGAAGTTAGTAAAGCGCAACGCGACGCGGCCAATCAAGAAGTCCTCATGCGAAGTATCAAGTCGCCCATTGCGGGTGTCGTTACCGAAGTGTACGGCCAGGTCGGAGAATGGGTCAATGCTGGCGATCCCATTGCCAAGTTGATTCGCTTGGACAAGGTGCGCGTCATAGGCTACATCGACGCTAAAAAATGGGCGCCCAACGAAATCAAAGGGCGTAGCGTGACCGTTGAAGTTACGCTGACCGGCGATCGTCGGCAGCAGTTCAAAGGAACTATCGATTATGTCGCTTTCGAAATCGACGGTACAAGCCGCTACCAGATTTGGAGCGATATCGACAATCGCGATGAAGGTGGCGACTTCGTCATCCGACCCGGTGCGGACGCCACCATGAGCATCAATATGAACGAAAGTATCAATCTCACGAACATTGGGGCAGACGCAGGGCAAAGGCCGGAGCTGAGTCGGTAGATTGCTGGAACGAAAAGCTGTCATTCTGAGTGCTCCACGGGGCCGACAACAACACGCGGAATGAAAGGGCGAACGGGGGCCGTGAGGCCCGCGGTGGCGCCGCGATGTAACACAACACAATGAGAGAACAGTAGTTTTGAGTCATAACCGATGTGATCGCGTCCCTCGCGATCCCACAGCGGGCCTCACGGCCCCCGTTCGCCGAAACACTGTCGGCCTCCTTTCAAAATTCCTTCCTGACATAAGACGAAATTGACGCGTGGTTTCCCTTGCTGACAGCTTAGTCGCCAGTTCATCACGACCCTTAGCGCTCACGATGCGGGCGGACCTCACGGCCCGACGCCAGCGCTACCAGGGACAGATTTACTGGGTGGTCAAGGAGCCGATCGGCCTGAAGTACTTTCGTTTTCAAGAAGAGGAATTCGCCGTTCTCAATATGCTCAAGGATGGAGCGAGCCTGGAGGACATCAAGACAAAATTCGAAAAGGACTTCGCGCCGCACAAGATCACGTACCAAGACCTCCAACAGTTCATCGGAACACTGCACCGTAGCGGCCTTGTCATCTCGGACGCGCCTGGCCAAGGCAATCAGCTTCGCAAGCGAGGCGACGAACGAACGCGCAAGGAATTTTTGGCCAAGCTCACTAATGTGCTGGCAATTCGCTTTAAGGGAGTCGATCCGGAAAGATTTCTGAATTGGTCGTTTCCCTATGTACGCTGGTTCTTTTCCCGCACGGCTGCCATCGTCATCGTGACCATGGCCCTCGTGGCGCTGTTGTTGGTAGGTGTCCAGTTCGAACAATTTCGCAATCAGCTTCCTTCGTTCGAAGGTTTTTTCGGCGGTAAAAAGAACTGGTTACTGCTCGGGGTAACTTTGGCCGGGACCAAAGTCCTCCATGAATTCGGACACGGCTATCTGTGCAAGAAGTTCGGCGGCGAGTGCCATGAGATGGGAGTCATGTTCCTCGTATTGACGCCATGTCTCTATTGCAACGTATCCGACTCCTGGATGCTCCCTAACAAGTGGCATCGTGCCGCCATCGGTGCTGGAGGGATCTACGTCGAGATCTGCCTGGCAACGATCGCGACGTTCATATGGTGGTGGACGGACGATGCCAACTTGCTGAACGCGACGGCGTTACGCGTGATGTTCATCTGCTCCATCAGCACGATTCTGTTTAACGGTAATCCGCTATTGCGGTTCGACGGTTACTATATTTTGTCGGACGTGGTCGAGATTCCGAATCTCCGACAAAAGGCCACCAAGATTCTCCAGCGCGTCTTGGGCGAAGTATGCCTGGGACTGGAACAGCCGGAGGACCCGTTTTTGCCCCAACGCAATCACGGCTTCTTCATGTTGTATACGATTGCCGCCGTGATGTACCGCTGGTTCATCTTTTTCTCAATTCTGTTCTTTCTCAATAAAGTCTTCGAGCCTTATGGCCTGAAGGTAATTGGCCAGATGATTGCCCTCATGGGCATGTTTGGCTTATTCGTTCAGCCATTATGGAAATTGGGCAAGTTCTTCCACGTACCCGGGAGGATGGATCAAGTGAAATGGCCTCGCTTCTATGTTACCGCGGCAATCGCAATCACCATCGTGCTGGTAATCTTGTTTATTCCATTACCGCGCAAAGTTCGATGTTCACTCCAAATGGAACCGCACGCCGCCGAATCCGTTTACGTGCAAACGCCTGGTCGGTTAACTGAGGTGCTGGCGCGGCCGGGCGATACGGTTAAAAAAGGTCAGGAATTGTTGCGGCTGGCGAGTCCCACATTGAAATTGGAAATGGAGAGTCTCCGCTCGACGTTGAAAACCTATAAAGTCCAGCGAGACAATCTGAGAAAACAGCTGCACCTAGATAGAAAAGCGGCAGGTCAGATTGCCGTCATTACGGAGCTGATAGACTCCAAAGAACTTGAGCTCACGGCAAAAGAAGATGTGGAAGCCCGGCTCGTGCTGCGGGCGCCCAAGGACGGTACCGTGTTGCCCGCACCGTTTCGTCCGGAGCGTCCACGTATGCCACGCGTGTTGCCGAGCTGGAGTGGTTCCGTTTTCGACGCCAAGAATCACGGCATGTTTCTTGAGGTTGGCCAGTCGCCGCTAATACAGATCGGTGACCCGAAAAAGTTTGATGCCATTTTGGCAATTGACCAGGCGGACAATGAGTTTGTAGAGAAAGGCGACCCGGTCGAGATCAAGCTTGACGCGTTGGCGTGGCGAGTTTTTGAAGGTCAAGTCGACGAAAAGTCCATCAAAGCTATTGATCAAGCACCACGTGCCATGGGAAATCAGGCAGGCGGCAATGTTCCCACGCGAACCGATGCAGCAGGGAGGCAGATCCCGCTAAATGCCACATACGAGGCCCGTTCGACAATTGACGACCCGGATGGTGTGATTGGCATAGGTTATCGCGGACGGGCACGGGTCAAAGCCGGTTGGCAGACCTTGGGAAATCGCATCTGGCGCTATCTTGCCCGTACTTTCCACTTTTCCTTGTAAAAAAGCGGCGGATATCCGTTGGACAGCGACACTTCCCTGAAGGCAGTCACCCTTGTTTGGCTGCACTTGGGCGATAAGATTGATAGGTTGGCGTTAATCGCCAAAGCTGCCACCTAGCAGCTTGCTCTTTGGTTTGTTATGTACGGGAGGTAGGTGCCCCCGCAATACACTTGGGAACTGGTCAAGACTAGCTTCTGCGAAGTCTGCTTACCCACGGGGTAAGCGATGACGGGAACAAATTCCGAAGTTGATCTTGACCAGTTACTTACATTCATGTCCGAGAGGTGAAAAATGGCGAAAGATGAAAAAACTCCAGAGGAACCCAAGGCAGCCGAGACACCCGCGCCAGCAGCAGCGGCACCGGAGCGTCCAGCTTTGAAATTTGACGATTCGAGGGTGGTAGCCTCGTACGCGAATTTCTGCCGCGTGACGGGAACTCCCGAAGAACTGATTGTGGACTTTGGTCTTAACAATCAACCGATGGGTGTGCCGACCGAGGCAATTCCGATCGCGCAGCGAGTTATTTTGAATTTTTTCACGGCCAAACGTTTGCTGGGTGCGTTGAGCATGTCGATTCAACGGCACGAAGCGGCATTTGGTGTGCTAGAAACGGATGTACAGAAACGCGTTCAGCCGTCGGCTCGTCAAGCGATGGCACCTCCGCCTCAAGGTTCCTAAGCGGTTTTTTCGGGAGCGATTGGAATTCACGCCACGGTAGCCGCCGCTACCGTGGCGTTTTGCGTTTACGTTTTGCCTATGCTCGACAACGCAGGAATTCGACTAGTCTACAAACGGCTAGGTCGTCCCAGCGGCCCGGCACTGGTCTTCTTGCACGGACTGATGGAAAGCGGTGGGACGTTCGAGCCAATCGCCGCGTCGTTGTCCGAGTATGACGTCTACTTGCTCGATTTTCGCGGTCACGGCAAGTCGGACCATGCACTGGGCCGCTACCGTATTCCAGACTTCGCCGCGGATGTCGTGTGCTTGCTCGAACAAACGGTCCGGCGTCCGGCCGTTGTCGTGGGCCATTCTTTCGGTGCGGTCGCCGCCGCGCACGTCGGACAACGTCGAACAGACCTGCTCCACGGCCTCGTGCTCGAGGATCCACCCCTCTATCTCGGTGACCGCTTACAATGGAGGGCGTCCGTGTTCTCGATGCTGTTCCCAGTCATGCAAAGAGTCGTAAGCGAAATGCAGGCTCGAGATGCCACTCCCGAGGAGTTTAGCGAATTCATATCGGCGGCCGGTTCGTTCGTCGGTGGTACGATGGGGGAAGAACTGACGGAAACTGCGATAGCGAGTGTCGGCCGATCGCTCGCCGTCATGGATGCGTCGTTGTGGGACGACGCCATTAGTGGCGTTCTCTGGGATGGCTTTGATCCGGACGTAATGATTGAATGTCCTGGCCTGCTGCTGCAGGCGGATCGCAAGCGAGGTTCGGCATTCCTGCCCAGCCATGCAGACCGCCTTCGCGTGACTTCTCCCGGAGTACAGATCATCGAGGTCCTCGGCAGCGGACATTTCATTCATAACGCGCGCAAGTTTGAGGATTTGTACCTGCGGCACCTAAAGACATTCGTCGCGGAACATGCGAAACCCTGATCGGACAGCGTTACTATCGAGTTCGCTAGCTGACTAGTTCTGGTTAGAATTGAACGATGTACATATGCAAGGGCTATCCACTTCCCTCCACCGACCCCGCGTCGGTGGGAAAACGCCTGACTGCTACATCGAACGACACACCAACATCGGCCGAGGATCACGCTCACCAATTGAGGCGACGTAGCCGAGGCCGAAATGGAGGCCGCGTTCTATTTCGGTCTCGGTTGCGCACCGCTCAAATGGAAACCGAACTGCTCGACCGATTTTTGGTTCCATGCTGCCCGGTAGCGG
>CBDUAB010000067.1:0-8765 GCA_965365045.1 uncultured Planctomycetales bacterium | reverse complement strand
TAGCAATGGCGCCGGATTGTCAACGCTATTCGAAAATGTCGAACGAGAGACTAGCCATGCGAACTAACTACAAACGTACGTACAAACGGCGTCATTTTGGAACCGCTTTCGGGCGTCATTTGGCCTTTGAGAATGTCGAAGCGCGATTGATGCTATCCGCCAACATCGAACTCCCCATCACGAACGTGACTGATGACGATATTGGATCGATACATAGATCCCAATTCGTTGATATCTCCGCGCTCGTATTCGAGGAGTCTTCTTTCGAGCTTTTGGGGATTGGATTGCATACGCCGAACATTGTACCGATTGGTATGTCTCATGGTGTCGTCACCGCCGCCGGTGACGCGATCGTAAACCGGATAAACCCACATAACGCTGACGTCTTTCATTACACTGAGGGCACACAGACCTTCCAACTGGATTCTAATCAGGGCTCGATTCGGGCGTACCACATCCAGCCGATAACTCCAATCGATCTGACACCGTCAACCATCAGTGAATTGCCAATCCAAACTAAGAACCTGTTGCAACCTGCCATCTCACCAGGACCCACCAAAAACTCTTCATCCACGGAAATTCAAACCGTTCATCAACTTGCCACGGCAGAACCACTGAGCGAGCTGGTCGATATCACAATGACACTCATCTCATCTGCGGCGGTCGATCCACTAATCCTCGAAGCGAAAACGAACACGACGGTCTGGACGCACGATCTTTTCTTTGCCGAGGTTGAAAACGGACGCAGCGAGATTCCAGTGCCGGAGTTCTTTACAGAAAGCCGTGCTTCCGCAACGAGTTCAATGGTCAGGCAACTCGATTCGGTAGGCTCACGCGGTCGCGCCCAAGCCTTCGAAATCGCAACTGACACACCGCCTGAAATCGAACATCGTGGAATTCTCTTAAGGCCGACGAGCCACGAATCGGAGGCGACGACATCGCCATCATTGGGTTTACGCCAGACGACACAGTCGTCACTAGGCTCACCCAACACATCACCGGACCTGACGGATACATCCGCCATGCGCAACGTACGTCACCAACCAACGCTTATGCCGAGAAGCACCAGCGATGGACGTGACGTCGAAAGAGGCGCAATCACCGAAGACGAAGGCAATCCACCGCTTCTACACAAACGATCCAAGGCAAGTACATCGACAAGCTCCATGACGGGCGCATACAAAGCTTTGGCTGTTATTGGTGGGCTGGTGGTTGCCCAAGGTTGGTGGGCAAGCGACAAGCGAAACGTAAACGAGGACGTTGGGGTTATCCAACAAGTCGTGTTCGGTTTCAGGCGTTGGCACGCCTCAGGTTCAAAATGCCGATCACGAGTCCGATGGCGAACAGGAGGCCTGCGCCGGGTTCTTGTACGGAGAAAACCGAGAATCTCAAACTCAGTATCTTCAAACCGCGTTGTATGATGCTGAGCAAGAATGACGGCGTTCATCTTGAGACGTTCCATTCTGCGGAACTCAAATCAATTTCGGATTCCTCCATGATCAACACATACAAAGAACTAATCGCCAATCAATTCGAGGCCGTGTTCTGCATGCTGGGAACATGCGTCGACCGATGTCCGGACACCAATTGGAATGCACGAGTTGCCAACCTCAAATTCTGTCAGGTTGCGTTTCACACTTTGATTTTTACCGACTTATACCTTGGACGGGACCTAGAATCGTTTCGCCAGCAGGCGTTTCATCGTAATAACGTAGCGGTCTTTGCTGACTACGAAGAACTTGAAGACCGGGTACCCCAGCAGGTTTACGACAAATCCTTTGTCAAGGCGTATCTACAACACTGTCGCGACAAAGCATCGAGAGTCATCACGGCAGAAACAGTGGAGACATTGAACATCAGGCCAGACTTCGAGAGAAAAGATTTCCCCCGCGCCGAATTGCACGTTAACAACATCCGACACATCCATCATCACGCGGCCCAACTAAGCCTGCGCTTGCGACTCGACACGAACGAAGACATTCCTTGGATCAATTCTGGATGGCACGACCTCTAATTCAACTCCCTCGGCGTTGTTGTGTACCGCGGTTAGGATGCGACGTACGGGTACCGAGCTTGTGTCGATCGACGCACTGCTTCTTATCTATCAAACAGCTCATCAATCAAATCCTCACTCACCACCCAGCCACGACAGGAAGGTGTCTGGCAGCGGCACGGGATAGCGCTGGCGGTGGGCCAGTTGTAGTCGATGGTCAGTTCCTCGCCGTTCATGATATCGCGTAGCGCGAACAGAAACGCTGTCTTGCCTATTTTTTCGGCGGGCCTGTCGCTGCTTTCAAGATAGTCGCTGTTTTCAAGATAGTCGCTGTTTTCAAGATAGTCGCTGTTTTCAAGATAGTCGAATTCGCAATTCGGTTCGCAACTGTGATTCACGAACCGAAACGGCGCTACGGGCTCCAGATGGAGCCCATCACCCATATCAAAGCAATACTCCGAACTATAATTCGCATCGTCAATGATCTCGCCCGTGATTTCTCCGACAACCGCGGTAGCTGGATAACTCCGACGGGCGAATACTCCTTTGCCCACTCGCGTCCAGCCGACGCGCACCGACTTGGATTTGGAGTGTGTGTGCCAGGTACTTTCGTCAAAGTTCATGCGACAATTCTCATTTTTGATTTTCTACTCTTCTGAGACGACGCGTCAGCGTTCGGTCGAGTACGTTCGCAAATGCCTGGACATCTTTTGGGTTGAGCGGTTTGGGGCCACTCGTTTCAACTCCCGCCGAACGAAATTGTTCCATTAAGTTGCGAGAGGCCAATCGACCATGCACGCTGTCATCGTCAAATAGCTCGCCGCGCGTTCCAATGGCAATTCCCGATTTTTCGACGACACGAGCAGCCAGCGGAATATCACCGGTGACGACGATATCACCGGGCTCCATCATTTCGACAATTTCGTGGTCGGCGACATCGGCACCTTGTGGGACGGTCATGAGCTGAATCAAATCGGACGTCGGAACGTGCATGGATTGGTTGGCAACCAGGATGAGCTTGACCTTAAGCCGCCGGGTCGTTCGAAAAAGAATATCCTTGATCGCGGCCGGACAAGCATCCGCGTCAACCCAAATTCGAAGCGGATGCTTTTGGCCTGCGTTCAAGAGCTAATCACTTTGGCAAAGTCAGTTGATTCGTAGTTTAAGTGATGTTGACCATTTTGGTCGAGACGGGAAAGCATGCGAGAAGGTAGTCCTCGTCACCAATCGCACTGACAAACGCGCTGAGCACGGCTCTTACTAAGCAATCAACTCTTTCACCACTCGTGCATCTTCCACGCCTGTCAGTCGCTGATCGAGGCCTTGGAATCTCATCGATAGACGTTTGTGGTCAAGACCGAGCAAGTGCAAGATCGTAGCGTGCAAATCGCGGACGTGAACTTTGTCGCGAATGACGTTGAATCCCAGCTCGTCGGTTTCACCTAGCGTGATGCCGGGATTGATTCCGCCACCCGCCATCCACATCGTAAAGGCGTTGGGGTGATGATCGCGTCCGTCGTCGCCGCCGCCTTGAACCATCGGCGTGCGGCCGAACTCACCGCCCCAAATTACGAGTGTGTCTTCGAGCAGCCCGCGTTGTTTGAGGTCTTTGACAAGTGCCGCACACGCTTGGTCCGTGTCCTTGCAGTTCTTGGCAATGTCCTTCGTTAAACTACCGTGCTGATCCCACGCTTCGTGGAATAACTCCACAAACCGCACTCCGCGTTCGATCAAACGCCGAGCCAACAAGCAATTCTTGGCAAATGAAGCTTTATCCGGATCGACACCGTACATGTCGAGCGTCTCTTTCGACTCCAACGCGATGTCCATCAAGTCCGGCGCGCTGGCTTGCATGCGGTACGCCATCTCGAAGGAATTGATCCGAGTGGCAATTTCTGGATCACCCGTTAGCTCAAGCCGCTCGCGATTCAAAGCGTTAATAGCATCCAACGAATCGCGTTGGGCCTGGTCGTCGATGCCCGGGGGATTGGAAAGGTACAAGACCGGATCGCCGACGCTGCGTAGCTGCACGCCTTGATATGTGGTCGGCAGGAATCCGCTGCCCCAATTGCTATTGCCGCCGCTCGGTCCCTTCTTACCGGAGCTGAACACCACAAAGCCTGGCAGGTCGCGTGACTGGCTGCCCAGTCCGTAGAGCGTCCACGCGCCCAAACTGGGTTTACCAAACAATTGCGAACCGGTGTTCATCAATATCTGCGCGGGGGCATGGTTAAAAGCATCGGTCGTCATCGACTTGACAATGGCCAATTCGTCGACAACCTGGGCGGTATACGGCAGCAGCTCCGACAACTCAGCGCGGCATTCGCCGTGTTCGGCGAACTTGAATTTGGGCCCGAGCAATTTCGAGTTGGGGTCGATGAACGCGGCGCGGTAGCCTTCCAACAGTTCCGGAGGCGGAAGCGTACCGTCGAATCTAGCCAGTTGTGGTTTGTAATCAAGCATCTCCAAATGACTGGGGGCGCCGGCCATGAAGAGATAAATGACGTTTTTGGCTTTGGCGGCAAAATGCGGTTGCTTGGGAGCCATTGGATCGGGCACCGCGGCGGATGCGGATTCGTCCAGCAACTGGGCCGCGGCGATAGCGCCCAGACCAACTCCGCAATCTCGGAGAAACCAACGCCGTGAAATGTGGGAAGTCATCTTCGATTCTCGTATTTCAAAACGGGTGACGTTCACTCTTTCGTAATCGTTTCATCCAAATTCAGTACGACGCGAGCCAGCAACGTCCAGGACGCCAGCTCAGCGTCGCCCTTGCCGTCGGTGATCGCCTTGGCATCAAGCTCGCCAGCATCCAACCGCTGACGCTGCTTCGTCAGCAGCTCGGCAAGCGTCCGCAGCTCAGCCTCGTACGGCTCCCGCGATACGCAACGCTTCATCAAATAGGCAATACGATCTGAATTCGTTTCGCCGCCTTGTTGAATTGTTAACTCGCCCAAGGCTCGCGCGCATTCCATGAAAAGCGGCTCGTTCAAAGACGTGAGGGCTTGCAGCGGCGTGTTCGACCGGCTTCGTCGCACGCATGAGATATTTCCAGGCGTGGCGTCAAACGTTTCCAACATGGGAAAAGGCACGCTACGGAAACGGAAGGTATACATGCCGCGTCGATAGCGATTGTCGTCAGTGGCCTCGTTCCAGGTTTTCGGACCATAGCTGGCCGGAGGTTGGAAAAGAAAATCAGGCGCCGGCGGGTAAACGCTGGGGCCGCCTACTTTGGGATTTAACAATCCGCTGGCTGCCAGTGTAATATCGCGCACGATTTCGGCGTCCACGCGAAATCGCGGTCCCCGCGCAATCAGCCGGTTGTAGGGATCGCGGGCGTACATGTCGGCTGTCATATGTGAAGCTTGGCGATATGTGGCCGATGAAGCAATCAAACGGTGCAAGTGCTTGAGGCTCCACCCGCTGTCCATTAGCTCCACCGCCAACCAATCGAGCAACTCCGGATGCGAAGGAGGCGTACCTTGCGAACCCAAATCGTCCGTCGTCTCGACGATGCCGCTGCCAAAGTAAGCTTGCCAAATGCGATTGACGATGGAACGCGCCGTGGAGGGCGCGCGCCGATCGACCAACCACTTGGCAAAAGTAAGTCGCGGCGCATCGCCCGCTGGCTCATTCATTGCGTGTAGGGACGCCGGCACGCCCGGTTCGACTTCGTGAAGCGGACTAAGAAAATCGCCACGGGTGAGCAGCGAAGTCGCTCGCGACTTCGCACGTTCCTGCAGCACTAACTGCGTTGTGCCCGTGGGATGTTGGGACCATAGCTCTTCGACTTCCTTGTTTGCTTGCTCCCAATCGGGAACCGTTGAACGCCAGAACGCAAATAGCGCATCGGCCTGCTGTGGCGTACGTTGAGCGGCAGCGATCGCACAGAAATGTCGCAGCTTTGGCGGTAACGGATGCGCCGTGGGACTGTCGTCGGAGGTTAGTGAGATGCGAAATCGTCCGACGTTGAATGTCTGGTTGTCGTCACTATTCCAGCCGCCGTGTTGCTGTGACAGATAGACGTGAATAATCGCCGGCTCGGTCAGCTCGATGGGCTGTTCGAAAACGAAAACCGCCGTGCGCGACTGGTTGCTGCGTCCGTAGCCGACGTCCGTGGTCCACGCCGTTAGTGGGTCGCCGTCGATTGCGTACTCGACCGGACCGGTCACGCGCTGCTTATCACCGCGGTCCGAATAGATTGCCTTGAGAGGTTGGCGAAGTGTTTTTGCGTCCGATGTCGCGTTGACAATCTTGACCTTTGAAACTTTCGCGGGTTTGGATTTCGGCGCCCATTCGATTTCGAATTCGGTCAGAGCACACGTCCCTTCGATCGTCCAGGACCGTTGCGCGGTAGATTCGGGTCGGTAAGTAACTCGAGTCGAACGCCAGCGACCCGCGGCAAATCAGTTTCCAACGTCATCTTCGGACGGAACTTGGTCGGGGCGTAGCCTTGAGCCAGATAAGAGCCATCCGATTGCGGCAGGAACTTTTGGCCCCCGATGGTCGAATCGTCGAACTTCAGTTTCGCCGGGTGCCACTTGGGTTGCGGCAGTTCGTTCTGAGTTTCTTGCCACTCAGCAAAGTCAGCTTGCCAATCGGGATTGTCGCTTTTCAGATGCTGGTTGATCTTGGCAATGGCCGCATGCAAATCCGCGATCTGTTCCTGTTCCTCCCGCGTGTAGACCGTCAACTGCGTCTCATGCGAGTTGTTCAGAAACGCGAAAAGTCGATAGTATTCTTCCTGTGTGATCGGATCGTATTTATGGCTGTGACACTGAGCGCAGTTAATTGTCAATCCCAGCACGCCTTTGCCGATCGCGTCCATCCGATCGAATATCGCTTCCATACGAAACTGCTCGGGGTCGGCTCCGCCTTCCTCGTTGATCATCGAATTTCGCAAAAATCCGGTCGCGACACGTTCACTTTGCCCAGCTCCCGGCAACAAATCGCCCGCCACCTGCTGGATGATGAATTGGTCGTAAGGCATATCCGCATTGAGGGCGCCGATCACCCAGTCACGGTAAAACCAGACCTCGCGTGGCTTGTCCTTTTCGTAGCCATCCGAGTCCGCATACCGCGCGGCGTCGAGCCAAACGCGGCCCCAACGCTCGCCATAGTGTTCCGATCGCAGCAGCCGTTCGATGATTTTGTTGTAAGCATCGTCGGACTGATCCGCCAAGAAATCATCGACTTCCTCGGGACTTGGCGGCAAACCGACAAGATCCAGCATCACGCGTCGCAGCCAGGTAGTGCGGTCCACCTCGTCGGACGGTTGGAGGCGTTCTTCTGCAAGTCGCCGCAGCACGAACGCGTCGATGGGGTTCTTGCCCCAAGCGGCAAGTGTCGTGTTATCTGCCGTTGCGTTGTCGGACGTCGCATTACTTGGGTGCCCTGGCACTTCGGGACGCACTGGGGTGACAAATGCCCAATGTTCAGACCACTTGGCTCCTTGCTCGATCCAACGACGAATCGACTCTCGTTGCGACGCGGTTAGCTCTTTCCCTGAATCAGCAGGCGGCATCCGCTCGTCTGGATCGTCGCTGATAATTCGCTGCCAAGCTTCGCTGGCCTCAAGGTCTCCAGGCACGATCGCCGAGTGGTCTTCACTGGTCGCCGCTTCTCGCGTGTCCAGCCGCAAGTCCGCTTCGCGATGTTCTTCGTCGGGCCCGTGACAATGAAAGCAGTTAGCCGACAAGATTGGGCGAATATCACTGCCAAAGTCCACACGCTCATCGGCGGACTTGGCGAGGGAAGCCCCAATCGCTACGACGAAACTGATCAGCAACACGAATCCGGTAAGTAGCAGACGCGCATGATGCATTCTGTGATCTACCCTGCGAAGAGACCAGGTAACAGCCAAACCATTATTCTATACCATTGCAGCTCCGGCTACCGCAAACTTGTTGGCGAGTTTTCCGTGAGTGCAGGAACGCACTTTCTTCAATCACCCCAACGCGCAGGTTTTGAAGGTGCGTTAGCAACGGCAGCCCGACGCGCAAGCGACGGACACAAGGGCAATCATTCCACAGGTTTACGTTATCCGGTAGTGTCCCTCGCTTGCGCGTCGGGCTACCGTGCATCTTTGCAAAGTGCGTTCCTGCATCCGTTCTCCGTGCGCCTGCGAGGATGAAAACGTATTGCCTGCAACGACTGCTTCCACAAGAATAAGACAATTCATGGGGATGAAAGAGGGGACCGGAAGTGACCACCGATTGGGAGTTTGAGCATTCGATTGTAACGAGCGCAAACCGGAGTATTGCCTGGGCGTTCTGGTCCGACGTGCAAAACCATGCAAAAATGGAAGGCGTGAGGATCGAATTGGACGGCCCTTTTCAAACGGGTAGCAAGGGTCGAACAATCGCGACGGGTTTTCAACAGGAGTGGGAGCTTAGCGAGGTCATCTCCGAGAAACGGTTTGTCATTACGGGCGAAGATGCGAGTTGCGTGCTCAGTTTTGCGTGGGACTTTGAGGACGAGGGCGCTGGAACTCGCATGACACAGCGGATCAGTGCCCACGGACCTCAAATGCAAATGAAGCAATGGGCGGACGAATTACGTCAAATGGAAATCGACGCGCCGGCTGGGATGGCGAGGCTTGCTGCTGAGCTGAATCGCCTCGGCTCGTCCAATCAATGATCGTTCGCCAGATCAACACCGAGTGCCATCCGGATCTCCTCGGTGCGGGAACACGCTTTGCAAAGATGCACGGTAGCCCGACTCGCCATATCGTGTTTCTGTGGCCTTTGAGGCGATAAAAACGATGTGAAAA
>CBDUAB010000066.1:0-8860 GCA_965365045.1 uncultured Planctomycetales bacterium | reverse complement strand
CAACGCCCCGCAGATACTTTTCAGCTTCTAACTTGGCCTGTTGATAATCGCTGGCAAAATCCTGTCCACACTCCAATTCGTGTTCGAAGACCGTGTCGCGCCGTGTTCCGCAGACGTATGCAGTCGACACGTGGTGAAACGTATCGATCGAGGATTGCTTACAGAGTTCCGCGACATTGACCGTGCCAGTGTAATTGCTTAGCCACGGATCCTTGGTCCGATCGCCTTCGCAATGGAATCGAATTGAAGCTGCATTGTGGAGAACCTGCCCACAGTTTCCCGCAAACCACTCCAAGGCGAAATCATCCAGTCCCAAATCGTCGGCGCTCAGATCGCCAGTAAAACAAACCGGTGGTGGTAAGGTTCGGCCGACGCGCTTCTCTAAATCCGCCACAATCTCCTGAATGCGTTCCTTAGCGGAAAGACTCTCTTTGCCTCGAGCGATGGTCACGACCGGTATGTCGCGCAAGAGGAGCCGTTCAAGCATGTATTGGCCAATAAACCCAGTTGCTCCAGTGAGCAAAGTGTATTTCTTCATGGGGATTTCATCCGATTCTCAAGCCGCCTGTGAATCGACATCTGCGCCGCAATCTGTCAATGGGCTCAGCGTACGGGGCCATACCCGCCCGATCAAGTCGAAATCCGTTGATCGCCAGTGGTTCACAATGATTATGCCGCTCCACAGGTCACCTGTTTCGAACGGTGGTGGCGTCGACGCTGCGTAGAATTGTCAGCTAACGGTCGGAAAACCCGCTCGCTGTGTAAACATTCGCCGAAGGTGTGAGCGGCATGGCGCTAGCCACCGGTATTTCGTGGGAAACCGGCGGCTAGCGCCGTTCCGCTCACTTCCGCTCCACGCCTTCGGCGAATATTTACCGCGTTGTCGTCTTAAATCTATAAATAGTAAGTATTTACGGATTTACTCCAGGCATTTCGTGGCTTTCCGTTGGTCGTACGGTTGACAAGAGCATTGTGCCTGGGTAGTTTAGGAAATGTCAATTGGGTGAAACCCTCAGCCTGTCGAGCTTGACAAGGGGCTGAAAAAGATTTGGGAAAGCTGGGTTGACAATGTGAGAACTGCAATTAGGGTATTAGTTATACGGTATCGGTAGTTTTCCCGAGGCATTTAATTCGAACGGTTCATCTGAACGCTCATGACGCTCTAACCACGGCAACTAAATCTCGACGTACTGCTAGATTTAGTGTCTTCTTGTGGTCTGCCTCCTAGTTCTTCGAATTCCAAAGTTAGCTGTGCGCCGTACTAGCTGCGCAGTTGTTTGGCATCCCACTCGATTTGGTTAGAGTTTGTCGCGCGCTAAACAAAACAAAAGACTGGAGAGTGTGGGGATTATCCCCGCCAGCTCATGAAGCTCTAAGCCCAATCATTCGTGCAACTCCGAGGAGCGTTTTTTCTCGGACCGCTGCCGAATTCTATCTCTGGGCATTCCTTATCGTTATTTCTTGGATAACGTTCGCCGGTGGGTGACGCGATGATCGCGCGCTAGTGGCTTCGTCGATCTTGCTGAGGACGTTCCATTTCAGTTTTGTTTCGTGGCTCTCATGAGCCTCGATGTAGGAGGTGTCTTCTGACGCACACGTTGTTGAAGTTGTTTCAAACCATTTAGAGAAACTTATGCACACTGCTGAGGCGATGCACATCGCTGCGCGGGTGACATAGGAGGTGTCTTCTGACAACTTGTTTTTGTGTGTTTGTTTACCACTTAATTTTCAAAAAAGACACGTTTTGAATAAAACTGAAAGGTAGATCCTATGAGTAACAACACTGTCGCTGTTTCCACAATTCTATTTCTCGTCGTTTGCGCAACTGGCACCACTTACGGTGGGAGTGTGCTTATTAACTTCGAAGGATTTGGAAACGAAGGCGACCCAGTAAGTTCCATTGATGTGGGTGGATTGACTGTCGAATTTGACACGGAGCGCACAACGGGGTTGGGAGACAACTCACTGCCGTTTATCGGCGAAATCGGCGCTCCGCGCGTTGGCTTCCAATCCGCGCCGAGTGACGAAATGCCGAAGAACGCTGACGGCACCATTTACACCGAGGGTGGCAGATTCCATTTGACTGATGGTTTACGTCAAACCCACGACTACCTCATGGACTTTTCGCTGCCAGTTGCCAACTTAAGTTTGGACCTTTATGACTACCGCGGCGACGGTCCGCATGTGAAAGCCGACCTCGTTGTCGACAATGTGGCGTTAGTAGTCTTTGATTCGGACGGCGTAGAGATCGCCTCGACAACATACGCGCTACCTGAAATTCGTGAAATTGACGGTAACGTAGTCACCTTGGGGGTCAGCGCAAACGGTATTCGATCGGCACGACTTGTCTTCACGGGCACCGAAGGTGGAACGGCAATCGACAATATCGCGTTTGAGTTTGTTCCAGAACCTGCTGGATTGAGTTTGGCAGGCTTTGGCTTGATGGGACTCCTCGGCCTTGTTCGCCGCGGACGTCGATCCGTCTAGTTCGACATCATTTTAACCACAGACTTTAAGCAGGAGTCGCGATTGCGACTCCTGTTTTTTTTGTCACCAAATGACGCCAACTTGTTGACACGATAGGAGAAGCGGCTACATTAGGTGTATTGTCGTTTTGGCAATTACTGTCCGCCGGCCTAACAGGCAGGCCAAGGCATCATCACGAACGGTCCATCTAAACGCTCATGACGCTCTAGCCACGGCACTAAATCGTTTTGATTTAGGATTCTTGTGTGGTTTGCCTTTTGTTCTTTGCACTCCAAAGCTTCGTCCATCGATCGTTGTTGCGCGAATTTGTTGGCATGCCACTTGTACCTGGTTGGAGTTCACGGCGCGTTTAAAACAGCAAAGACTGGAGAGTGTGGAGTTAGACTCCGCCAGCTCATGAAACTCTCGGCCCAACCGTTTGCGGCTCCGACGCGTTATTTCGCGTAGCCGCCGAACGCTATCTCTGGGCTTTTCTCACGTCATTTCGTGGAGAACGTTCGCCGGCAAGTGACACGAGGTTCATGTTCGTGGACTTCGTCGATCTTGCTCCGGACCTTTCCATTCAGTTTTTTCTTTGTGTCGCTCCTCTGATTTGAGCGAGTGATTCGGGAGGTGTCTTTTGACGCACGCGTTTTTGAAGTTGTTTCAAACCAAATAATCAAGACTTATGCACTCCACGGAGGCGATGGACATTGCCGGTGTGCGTGTGGCATAGGAGGTGTCTTCTGACAACTAGTTTTTGTGTGTTTGTTAACCGCTCAATTATCTGAAAAGACACGTTTTGAATAAAAACTGAAAGGTTGATCCTATGCGTTACAACATTGTTGCACTTTCCACCATGCTATTTGTTGCTGTTTGCGCAACTGGCACCAGTCACGGTGAATCCATCATCACTTTCGAAGGTTTTGGACCGAGCAATTCGCCTGCCGCCGAAGGTACGTCGATTACATCCGTACGACGACAGGGCGTGACCATCAGCTTTAGCACGGAAAGTCCAAGTGGAGAAGTCTTCACGCCGTTTATCGCCGAGCTGGGTGATCCACGCGTCGCCTTCGGATCGACGTTGGGCGATGACACACCATCGAATCCAAGTGGTTCAACCTACTTGGCTGGTGGGACGTACAGTTTGACAGATGGCCTGCGTAAAACCGATGACTACATCATTAACTTCTCGGCACCTGTCGCGAATTTGAGTCTCGACCTCTACGACTACCGTGGTGACGGCCCGCCCGCTGCAGCCAACCTCGGTGCCGATAGCGTTGAACTGCAAGTCTTTGACATGGCAGGTGTTCAGATTGACTCGGACAATTTCGTGCTGCCCACGACGCGGCCGATCGACGGAAACGTCGTCAATTTGGGTGTGAGTGGCGAGGGCATCAGCTCGGCGAGACTTCACTTTGACGGCATCGACGGCGGAACGTCCATCGACAACATCCGGTTCGTTGTTCCCGAACCCGCCGGATTGGGGCTGGCAGTGATTGGCCTGATCGGACTTCTCGGCCTTGGGCGTTGCGAACGCCGCACAGCCGCTTAGTCGGATAGCATCAATTGATAAATCGAACAGCGGGAGTTGCCAAGGCAACTCCTGCTTTTTTTTCTAATCCCTGCTACCGTCGCGCAGTTCTTCGGCTGCTCGCAGAACACGCAGTAAATTCAAACCGAGAATCTGGCGTATTTGCACGTCCGTGTATCCGCGATTAAGTAGTTCCTGAGTAATGCGCGGGTAGGTACTCACGTCTTCGAGCTGATCGGGCACCGCATCGATCCCGTCGTAATCTGAGCCCAAGCCAACATGTTCGATACCGGCGACCTGTACGATGTGATCGATGTGATCCACGACGTCATGGATACTTCCTCGATCGATCGGGTGGTTGCTTTCCCATCGTGTCAACGCTCGTTTGCGCTGGTCTTCGTCCGCGACGTCGTCGGCGAGTTGCTTTTTGTATTTTGTCCGTTCATTACTTCTCCGCGCGGAGGCGGGGACGATGAAGCTCGGATAGAAGTTCACCATCACGACGCCGCCGTTCGCGGCCGTCATTCTCAGCACGTTGTCAGGAACGTTGCGAGGATGGTCGGCGATGGCGCGGGCTGATGAGTGAGAAAAGATCACTGGCGCGCGCGTGATCCGCAGAGCATGCTTCATGGTCGCCGGGGATACGTGAGAAAGGTCTACTAACATTCCCAGACGGTTCATTTCCTTGACGACTTCCTCACCGAATGACGTTAGCCCGCCGTGTCGCGCGTCGTCGGTCGCTGAGTCAGCCCAGTCCAAATTCGTGGAATGCGTTAGCGTCATGTAGCGCGCACCACGTCGGTAAAGTTGCCGTAGCACGTTGAGTGAGTTTTCGATCGAATGGCCACCTTCGACGCCAATTAACGATGCAATTCGCCCTGCCCCATGAATTCGTTTCACATCATCGGCACTTAGCGCCAGCTCGAATGTTTCGGGGTACCGCTGAATCATTGCGTGCACCAGATCAATCTGTTCCAGCGTTATCAACAACGATTTGCCATCGATCGCTGTGCTGGTAGGCACGTAGACGGACCAGAACTGAGCCCCCAAACCTCCCTGCCGCATTCGCAGGATATCGGTATGCATTTCCGGTTGCGGCTTAGCGAGATCCAATTCGTCAAATGACGGCATATCTCGTTCGCGAAATTGCCAGGGCAGATCGTTGTGTCCATCGAACAATAAACACGTCGCGTGCAATTTCCTGGCCTCATCCGTGACGATCACCTCTCCGCGGGAGGTTCGATCGGCCGCCATGGCTACCGGAGCCAACAAGACGAATAACGCGATGCCGCCGCCAGTTAGGAGTTGCCGAAATGGTACGATGGTCCTCCGAGGCCGTCGGTTGGCGATCGACGGCGTTGGAGGGCCATCGTACAAAACCTTGGATTTCAACCGGTTGCGGTATAAATAAGCGACGGTAGTACACGATGGATTCATGAATTCTCGACCTCGGGCCGTTTCCCAATTAACATTAGCACGACGAGCAACATAGCTAATTGTACCGGTAGGAGAAGCCAAACTGACACACCGAAACCAATCGGAATGGTACCAAACAAAACTGCCGCGGCCGCGACAGTTAATGCATAGGGCATTTGCGTCCAAACGTGAAGCATGTGATCGCAGCCGCTCGCCTGGGATGACAAGACCGTCGTGTCGGAAATGGGCGAACAATGATCTCCGAAGATCGCCCCGGCAAGGATTCCACCGATCGAGCAGAGGAATATTGGATCGGAAGGTTGACAAGTGCCTCCGTCGGCCACCAATACGGCGGCCGCTAGGGGGACGATCATTGGCAACAGTATGCCCATTGTGCCAAAACTGGTACCCGTGCTGAAGGCGACGATTGATGCCAAGATGAACGCGGTCGTGGGCAGCCAATGTCGCAAGGTTTTTGATCGCCCGGCGGCTTCGTCAGAAACTTCTCCGCCATCGGCGACTTCGCCGAGTAGCAGTCCCTGTAGATAATCTCCAGTATAAAAACGATGATCCGTATGTTCGTAAGCACGCAGCGTTCGTTCACCATCCACGGATTGGTTGCCGGTCATCCGCGAAATCGTTGACGCGAACCACAATATCGCGATCGCCGGAATGACCAACTTGGCACCGGTCGCCGCCGCCTCGATGACTTGCCGGGACGTCAACAGCCGCTGCGCGATTGATAAGGCTCCAGCCAGCAGCAGACCAGCTAACGCACCCCGTTGGAGGGCAAAGCTCGAATCACCATTGCCCATGATGGTACGCAGCGCAGGCGTACTTGAAGGGTCGGCGTCCAGGCACACCTGTTTTCCCGTCGTGTATGTCACGAAAACAACCACGATTAGTGTCAGCGCGATAGGTAGAATGGCGTTGAACGGGCGGGCGGGCGTCGTTGGGTCCGGCTCCGTAGGATCAGATAGTCCATTTAACGCCCCTCCGCCATCACCGGAAACGCCTGCGAGGCGGTCCCGTTCCGCGGACAACATCGTGCCAAAATCCCGCCCCAGAATCGCGATCAGCGGCACGAAAGCCAATGCCAAAATCACATAAAAACGGTACGGAATACTGGCCACGAACAGTTCGAATGGCTCCACATCCAGTGGCACCGCCAGATTGTTGAGGCCCTCTTGCAGATAGTCGATCTCGACGGCGATCCAGGTGGAAATCAGGGCCAAGCCCGCCACGGGTGCCGCAGTGGAGTCGACTAAGTAAGCCAGTTTCGCCCGCGAGATCTTGAGTCGGTCGCACAAAGGACGAAGCGTACTGCCCAGCAACAACGTGTTGGCGTAGTCATCGAAAAAAATCAACAGTCCCAAAATCCACACGGTCAGCTGGCCACGCAGACGTGTCTTGGCCCATGGGGTCACAACGACGACCAGGCCCCGCATCCCGCCACAGCGATTGATGACGCCAACCATGGCTCCCATCAGCAACGTGAAAGAAAAGACACGCAGCTTTCCTTCGTCGACCAACGTTCGCCAGAGATGCGTTTCCAGCATTTGGTCCACCGCCAGCCACACATCACCTCTTGCCATAACCAGAGCGCCGAAGAAGATGCCAGCCAACAGCGACAGCAGAATCCGCCGTGTGGCAATCGCCAACACGATGGCCGCCAAAGGCGGAGCTAAACTAAGCCAGCCGTAGGGATGGTCACTCATGCGCGGTTAGTCTACTTTATTCCACGCCCAGCGGAATAGGTTGCGCGTATCTACGTAGCGCGCGTCCGACGAACTTGCTCCAAGTACGACAACGATTAGCGCCTTGCCGTCGCGCTCCCCGTGCGACACGAGACAGGCGCCCGCCGCGTTCGTGGTACCTGTCTTCACGCCTTGATAGCCCTCAATTTTGAGTAGCCGATTGGTATTCTGCCAGAAAAGATTCCGTCGGTATCCTGCTTCTGCCTCGACGGTATAACCACGTTGTCGTGTCGACACAATCACGCGAAAAAGCGGATCCTGCAAAGTCGCCCTCGACAGAGTCGCCAGATCGGCGGCACTCGCCGTATGTCCGGGGGCAGTCAAGCCGTGTGGGTTTTTGAACGAACTGTGCTCCAAGCCCAAATTCGCCCCCGCCCTGTTCATGGCGGCGATAAAACGATCATAACTTTCCCCATCCGTGATCTCCCCGTCCGTAATCCCGCTGATTGTTTCCGTGTCCCCACCGCCGTTGCCATGGGAGTCTACGTGGCGGCCGAAAAACTCCGCCAAGGCAACCGCGGCGTCATTGCCCGACGGCAGCAGCAATCCGAACAACAGTTCTTTGACGGGCACGCGTTCACCGCTGCGGACTCCCGCCGTGGATCCCGCGGTCTCGTCCGCGCGTTTTGAAAAGACAATCACTTCGTCGAGCAGTTTTGGATTCCGTCGGCATTGCCTCAGCGCGACGTGCGCTGTCATGATCTTCGTGGTGCTTGCCATATCCAACGGCTTGTCGGCATCCCGTCCGTCCAAAACGCGACCGCTCTCCGCGTCGACGATCACCCAAGATTTACACGTTACGTGCGGTGGCCCGTCGACGGTATCTTGCGGACGTCTCTCGAACACTTGCTTGTTGATGACATCGGGCGCGGGCACTTCCTCATCATCCGTAACCAAGGTTCCCAGTGCCTGCCAGGTTTGCTTGTCCACGACGCCATTGGCAGTCAAGTTTCGTGACGTTTGAAAGGAAATGACTGCCCGCTGCGTGGCGGGTCCGAAGTCGCCATCCAGAGCTAAATCCGGCGAAGGTGTTGAGCGTTTGTTCAGCGTTCTCTGTAGAATCTTGACCAGAGGCCCCGTCGTACCGATGGCCAACTTGGTGTCCGAAATCGGCCTTTCGGAAACGGAATCGCCGTGAAAGTGTTCGTATACTTCACGGCCAATTTCAGCGCAAAGTCGATTTGCCGCACTGTCATCCGTCCAGCTCTGGTCTTTATTTTCCGTCGTCAACACACAGATGATCGTCGGTCCCTCTGGCCCGTCAATTACGCCAGCGTCGCAGCGCGATTCCGAGACGGACCCCGTTTTGTGTGCAAAGCGGGTGCCAGCGGGTAGAAAGCGTCTAATCTTGGAACGGTCATCACAAGCCAACAGATGTTCGCGCATCCGCCCGCAAGCGTCCGCGGAGACTAGCTCGTCAGTCCACAGAAGTTCATACAGGCGCAACATTTCATTGGCCGTTGTGCTGCCAAGCCCAAATTGCTTGCTGCGTTCTGGAAAGATTGACGTGTCACGGCGAAAGACTTTGGAATGCAGCTTGGTATTGGTCAGCTCGAGTTGCTCCATGCGTTTCGCTGTCGCGGGCAGGCCAATCTGGTCGATCACGAGATTGGTCGCCGTGTTGTCAGAAAGGGCGATCATCAACCGCACAACGTCGCGTAGCGGTATCTGGGCGCCGGCGGAAAAG